>DZCM01000085.1 GCA_022730295.1 Rhodanobacter sp.
GGCAGCGAGTTCATCAAGCTGCTGCGCGAACAGGGCGCCAAGGTGTTCGTCACCGACATCCACAAGGATGCGGTGCAGCGCTGCGTGGACGAACTTGGCTGCGAAGCCGTGGGTGTGGACGAGATTTACGACGTCGATTGTGACGTGTACAGCCCGTGCGCGCTGGGCGGCACGGTGAACGAGCAGACCATCGACCGCATCAAGGCGCCGATCATCTGCGGCATCGCCAACAACCAGTTGTCCACCGACGCGATCGGCGATGAACTGATGAAGCGTGGCGTGGTGTACGCGCCCGATTACGCAGTCAACGCCGGCGGCGTGATGAACGTATCGCTGGAAATCGACGGTTACAACCGCGAACGCGCGATGCGCATGATGCGAAGCATTTACTACAACGTCGGCCGCATCTTCCAGATCGCCGACCGCGATGGCATCCCGACCTACAAGGCCGCCGACCGCATGGCCGAAGAGCGCATCAACGCCGTGGGCAAGATCAAGCTGCCGACGATCGGCAACAGTGGGCCCCGGTTCCTGGGCCGGATGCGCGGGCAATAAGGCCGTCAGCCACGCATGCGGCCCGTCGGCAACCGAGTGGCCTATCCAGGCAGGCGAAGAGTGTGCGCCCGCCCGGGTTTACTCGTCTGCCGCCACGCAGGTGCGGTTGCGGCCTTCCTGCTTGGCGCGATACAACGCACGATCGGCGCGCCGGAGCATGGCCTCGAAGTCGCCATCAACGTCCCGCATGCAGGTCACGCCGAAGCTCGCGGTGATGCCGGATTCCGGATCATCCGGATTGACCCGGCACGCGGCCACCAGGCCTCGGATCCGCTCCGCCAACGCGGCTGAGCCCGATGATCGCCGGGGTGCCATCGGGACTGGTCCACGGCACGCTCACGCTCCAGTAGTGGCGTTGCCGGCCGGACGCGTCCACCAGGGTTTCCTCGCCAGCATGGCGAGTTCCGGTCTTGAAAATCCGCTGATCCTTTTCCCAGAACCGGTCTGCCACGTCACGCGGCAACAGGTCGGTGTCGAGGCTGCCGATGATCTGGTCCAACGGCCGTCCGAATACCTCGGCCACGCGTTCGTTGGCGTACACGAAGCAACGCTCGGCATCCTTCATGTGACCAGCGCATCGACGTTGCCGAGGATTGCGTCGAGCAACTTGTTCTGGTCACGCACCTTTTCTTCAAGGCGCTTCTGCTCGGTGATGTCGTGGGAAATCCCGATCATGCCGACAATAACGCCGCCCGCGTCGCGCATTGGCAAAGGTATAACGGCCTTCGTGATCGGTGGTGTAAATGAAAGCCTCGACCTCGTCCAGCACCATACGGCAATGGTTGTCCGCGAACGTCGACGATGAGGGATCGAACCCGGTACCCGGCATGACTGTTTCGATTCCTGATCCTGCATTGCCCGTTGCGCACCGCCCAACGATTTGCGGGCGCAAGCGGGTCAGCGGCATGTTGGTGGGGTGCAAGCACGCATCGTGCCAACGCCACCGCACGGTGAAACCCGGCAGCGCTGGGCTGCGCGCGCTAACATCAACAAATTTGCAACGGAGTGTTACATGCGTCCTTTCGCCTTGGGTGATGACATCGACTTGCTGCGCGAAAGCGTGCGCGCCTTTGCGGACAAGGAAATCGCGCCGCGCGCCGATGCGATCGACCGCGAAAACCTGTTTCCGCATGACCTGTGGAAGAAGTTCGGCGACCTCGGCCTGCTCGGCGTCACCGTGGCCCCCGAGTACGGCGGCAGCGGCCTGGGCTTCCTCGCGCATCTGGTGGCGATGGAAGAGATTTCACGTGCGTCAGGCTCGGTAGGGCTGTCCTACGGCGCTCATTCCAACCTGTGCGTCAACAACATCTTCCACAACGGCAATGCGGCGCAGCGCGCAAAGTACTTGCCGAAACTGTGTTCCGGCGAATGGGTGGGTGCACTGGCCATGAGCGAGCCGGGCGCCGGTTCCGACGTGGTTGGTTCGATGTCGTGCAAGGCCGTGAAGCAAGGCGACCACTGGCTCGCCAACGGCAACAAGATGTGGATCACCAACGGCCCCGACGCCAACGTGCTGTTGGTGTACATGCGCACCGCCGACAAGACCGCAGGCAGCCGCTGCATCACCGCCTTCATCGTCGAAAAGGGCATGCCGGGATTCTCGACCGCGCAAAAGCTCGACAAGCTCGGCATGCGTGGGTCCAACACCTGCGAACTGGTGTTCGAGGATTGCGCGATTCCCGATGAAAACCGCGTCGGCGAAGTGAATGAAGGCGTGCGCGTGCTGATGAGCGGACTCGACACCGAGCGGCTGGTGCTCTCGGGTGGCCCAATCGGCCTGATGCAGGCTGCCGTCGACGTCACCCTGCCCTACCTGCGCGAGCGCAAGCAGTTCAACGCGCCGATCGGCACCTTCGAGATCATGCAAGCCAAGGTGGCCGACATGTACACGATGCTGCAATCCTCGCGCGCCTTCGCCTACATGATCGCGCAGCAATTCGACCGTAGCGTGAAATCGCGCATCGATCCGGCCTCGTGCCTGCTGTGCGCTTCGCGCAACGCGGTCGAGGTGGCGCTCGAAGCGCTGCAATCCCTCGGCGGCAATGGCTACATCAACGAATTCCCGACCGGCCGCATCCTGCGTGATGCCAAGCTGTACGAGATCGGCGCCGGCACCAACGAAATCCGGCGCATGCTGATCGGGCGCGAGCTGTTTTACGGGAACGCTTGAGAAGCCGTTGGGCTTCGCTGCGCTCAGCGCCAACCTACCAAGGCGTTGTAGGTTGGGCTGACCCGGCTCCATCGGGGAAGCCCAACATGGGGAGCCGATTATTCCCGCTCACCGCCGATGTTGCTGCCTTCGGCATCACACGCCCAATCTGCGGTCAACCATCCCGCCCTGACGTAGCGATGGATGGACGAATGCGGCCAATCGGCCGCGCGATCGGCGTGCCCGTGCTTCACTGGATTGATGTGCACGTAATCGATGTGGCGGTGAAGATCATCTTCATCACGGATCAGGTGCTCCCAAAAGCGACGTTGCCAAATGCCTCGTTCGCGTTTGCCGCGCCGTGAAGCCGAAACATCCTCGCTGCGCACAATCGCACGCGAGAAGCCAGCCTTGATCAAGCTCCAACGACCGGGAAAATCAGCGTCGCCTCCAGGCAACGTCCACATCGCGTGCAGGTGATCGGGCAAGACGACCCACGCAACGATTTCGAATGGGCGTCGGCGCTTCACGACACGAACGGCATCTCGCAAGCAATCGACGTGTTCGATCAGCAAGCGACTCGAACGGTCGGCCAGATTAACCGTGAAGAAATACGTTCCGCCCGCGACGTCAGCCCTTCGGTATCGCATCCCTGCATGCTCCCTTGCAAACACGACGAATGACTGCTTTGCCGGAGATCGTTGGGCTTCCCCGATGAAGCCGGGTCAGCCCAACCTACATGCGTGCTTGTGCTCTCAGAACGATACCGTGCCCTGCAACATGGTGCTGTCGGCGTGTTGGCGCTGGCCCTGCTCCATCGAATAACCAAGGCGCAATCCGAACGAACGCGTGGGCCACAACGACAATCCAGCGCGCACGCTGGTGGTGTCCTGCGACAAGCCGATGCCGTCGACCGGCAGCCAGTCGTTGAACCCGGTGAAGCTGGCGTCGAAGGCTGTGCCGAACTGATGCAGTGAATGCTGCCAAACGGCGCTGCCGTCGAATTGCATCCACATGCCGTTGCCGAGTCGCCAGCCACTGAGCGCGCGCAGCCCAAGCCCGGTCTGCAGGCGGCCTGTCGCCCGCGCGTTGGCCTTCAAGCCAAAACCTAGGCCGCCATTCTCGGTGAAGCCGCCCTGGTCGAGGCGCTGGTAACGCACGTCGGCGAACGGCGTGACCTGCAAGTTCCCGATCCGGAACTGACGACCGCCTTCCAGCGATCCCGCCGCGTAGCGCCCGCTCAAGGCGGTGCCGACGGGCAAGCCCAAGCCACCCAGCTGCAACATCCGCTGCATGTCCTCGCTATACCAGCCGGTTGCGACGTGTGCGTTCGCGTACCACGCACCGTTCGCGACGCCGCCGTACAACGCGACGTTGCTCATGCGCGTGCGGTCGTGATCCCACGACGCTTCGAGCTGACCGAAGCCGCGACTCTGTCCCACCGCATAACCGAGCAACGCGTGCTGGCCGACGCGGAAATCCGCACCCACCATGCTGCCGCTGCTCTGGAAGGTCGCGCCGGTGTAACCGCTGCGTTGCAAGTCCCCATTCCAGCCGAGGCTGTTGACCCACACCCCCGGTTTTGCGCGCCCGCTCAATAGATCGTCGAAGTGGCTCGACAGCGCATCGCCGTTGGCGTCGATGCCGTTGAACAACATCGCGGCGCTGGCCGCATGCAGCTGACCCGAGAGGCTTTGCAACGTCGATTGGGCGACGGCGCGCGTGGCCGAATGCTGGATCGCACCCGCGCCGGTCAGGATAGCGTGCGCCACGTTGCCGCCGGCCGCATTGATGGCGTCAAAGCCAAGCTGCACGCGCTGCGCCGCGCCCACCGAAGCGGGGGCGACGATGCCCATGGCGGCTGTCGTGGCGGTGATGCTGAGCCCGGTGGTGTCCAGCCAGACGCTGTTGGCCGTGTACTGGATCGAACTGCTGAGAAACACGCCCGGCGACAAGGTCAGATTCGCGAACTGGCCGCTGACGCTGGCCGCGTCAAGCACATCCTGATGGGCGTTGCTTTGATAGCCCGCATCCTCACCGAGGATGTTGAGGTCACCGGCGAGCGCGGCGCTGCCGCTGACGTCGAGCTTCGAGCCAAGGCTGACCGACAGCACGCCGCTGCTGGTTTGTGTGTAGTTGCCGGCGACGCTGGTGTCACCGCCTTGCACGATGACCGATCCGGAATTGGAGAGTGCTCCACCCACGCCCGGCACCGCCGCCAGCGTGCCCCCGGTGCCCACCGTGACATCGCCCGGCACGCTGAAAGTCGACTTCAACGAGCCGCCGAGAACCTGCGTGCCGCCGCTATACGAGTTGTTGCCGGCAAGGATCAGCGTGCCGGTGCCGTTTTCAATCAGCCCACCCGCACCTGTGATGGCATTGCTCCAGGTTGAGGTACTGCCGTCGAGCGACACTGAAAAGTTGCCCCAGTTGAACTTGGCCGGACCGTTGACAGCCCGGCCGATATCCACCTCGCCATAACCGAATACCGGATCCGGCCCGGCCGCGCCCAGGTCATCGGCGGTGCCAAGCAAGGTTTGCTGGACGTTGCTGTTGGTAAAGTATGGGAATGCCTGCCAGACCAACGCGGCCGCGCCGGAGACAATCGGCGCCGCCAGCGAGGTGCCCTCGACGATGTAGTACTTTGGATCCGTCGTGCTCGCGGTGGTGTCCTTGTCCAGCACGATCACGTCACCCGGCGCGGCCAGGCAGTAATTCATCGCGATGCCGCACTGGTTGGAATAACTTTCGATCTGCGTGGGGTCATTGCTGTTGACGGCCACCACGGTCAACCAACCACGTTCCAGATCGGGCGCAACGCTTGGCAGCGCCGCAATGGTGCTGGGATTGGCCTGTGAGTCGTTGCCGGCTGCGAACACCACCAGCCCGTCGTGCTGGATCACGAATGGCTGGTAAGCCTGGTCGAACGCGGTGTTGACGCTGGCATCAGTCGTGTCCCAGGTGATCCCGCCCCAGGAATTGTTCATCACATTGACGCCGTGGGAGATCAGATCCGAATTGACCTGCTGGAAGAACTGCGCATCCGCGGCGGTTACCTGACTGGGCGGCGCGCTGCCATTGTCATCCGGTGCACTGTCGGAAATGATGCGCGCGGACACGAGGTCC
Organism: Rhodanobacter sp.; assembly: GCA_022730295.1. GTDB lineage: Bacteria > Pseudomonadota > Gammaproteobacteria > Xanthomonadales > Rhodanobacteraceae > 66-474. The sequence goes on from DZCM01000085.1 coordinate 5,831, forward strand.
GCCCCCGGCGCGATGCCGCCGGGGAACTGGTCGAATGGCGCACCGGCTGCGATTTCGGACACCCAGGTGCCGTGTCCGACCACGTCGTCGATATTGACATTGTTCTGCGACGGATCGACGTAGATCAACTCGGCCTTGACGCGTCCGGCCACCGTCGGGTTGGATGCCATGATCCCTGAATCGACCACGCCGATGGTGACACCGGTGCCATCAAACCCGGCAGCGTGTGCGGCGTAGGCATTGGTGATCGACAGTTGCGCATCGATCGGCGGTTGCGGCGTGGTCGGCTGGGTCGGCGGCGGCGGCGGACTGGTGGGCAAGGCACGAACACTGCCATTGCCGCCCCCGCCGCAGGCCGCCAACGTTCCCGCCAACACGCCCAACGCCAGCCATTCACTGGCGCGATTCGCACGTCCTGCCGCCTTCGAGTCCTTCATGGTTGATCCACCGTCGTTCGGATTGCGGAATTCCATTTTGCACCAATCGCCACGATCGCGGCGATACCCGGTTTGCGGCGCCGCAACATCCGAAGCATAATCGGCGATTACCACCCTGCTGGAGTCCAGCCATGTCCGACATCCTCATCGCCGCCGCCAAGCGCACGCCTATCGGCGCATTCCTCGGCCAGTACACCGGCTTTGCCACGCCCAGGCTCGGCGCCGCAGCCATCCGCGCCGCATTGCAACAATCCGGCATTGCGCCGGCCGATGTGGACGAGGTGTTGATGGGTTGCGTGTTGCCGGCCAATCTCGGTCAGGCCCCCGCGCGGCAGGCCGCACTGGCCGCCGACTTGCCGCCGTCCGCCGGTTGCACCACGCTCAACAAGGTCTGCGGTTCGGGCATGAAGGCCATCATGCTGGGGCACGATCTGATCAAGGCCGGCTCGGCCAATGTCGTGATCGCAGGCGGCATGGAATCGATGACCAACGCGCCGCACATGGCAGCGGTACGCACCGGTTTGCGCTACGGCGATGGTGCGCTGGTCGATCACATGGCCTGGGACGGCTTGACCAACCCATACGACGGCAAGTCGATGGGCGTGTTCGCCGAAACCTGCGCCGACAAGTATCACTTCACGCGTGAAGACCAGGACGCGTTCGCGGCGGAATCCGTGCGCCGCGCGCAAGCCGCGGTGAAAGACGGATCGTTTGCCGGCGAGATTGCCACCGTCACCGTGCCCGGCCGCAAGGGTGACGTCGAAGTGTCGGTGGACGAAACGCCCGGCAAGATCGACCCGGCCAAGATTCCCACGCTGAAACCGGCGTTCCGCAAGGAAAACGGCACCGTCACCGCCGCCAGTTCATCCAGCATTTCCGACGGCGCCGCAGCCGTGGTGCTGTTGTCCGCCGATGCTGCGAAGGCGCGCGGGGTGAAGCCGCTGGCACGCATCGTCGCGCATGCCACGCATTCGCAGGAGCCGCAATGGTTCACCACCGCGCCGGTCGGCGCGATCGAGAAGGTGCTGAAGAAGGCTGGCTGGCAGGTTGGCGACGTCGACCTGTTCGAGATCAACGAAGCCTTTGCCGTGGTCGCGATGGCCGCGATGCATGATCTGTCCATCCCGGCCAGCAAGCTCAACGTGCGCGGCGGTGCGTGCGCGCTCGGCCACCCGATCGGTTGCACGGGCGCGCGCCTGGTGGTGACCCTGCTGCACGCGATGATCCACGCGAATGCCAAGCGCGGCGTGGCCTCGTTGTGCATCGGCGGCGGCGAGGCCACCGCGATCGCCATCGAACGCGATTGATTGGCCTTGCAGGTTTATACCGCCAAACGGGCAAGGGCGCGCTGAACGTTAGGGACTTGTAAAATGCGGTAGTGCTGGCGTTCCGCAGCCAGACGCGCTTTAATGATGAAGCCACTTGCGTGGCTTTCCACGGCCAAATTCCAGGAGATCTCCATGAAGTTCACCCGTACCTTGCTCGCGGCAGCCGTTGCGTCCGCGATGGTTCTGTCACTGTCGGCCTGCAGCAACAGCGGAAGCGAAGGTCAATCCGCTGCCGACCAGGCCCAGAACGCCGCCGCTGCGGTGTCGTCCGCTGCGACCGGCGCCGCCCAGGCTGTCAGCTCGGCCGCCGCCACGGCGACCTCGGTTGCCAATGCCGCCACCGATGCCATGAGCAGCGCCCCGGCCGCAGCCTCGACCGCCGCCGCTCCCGCCGCCAGCGCTTCCGCGCCGGCTGCCAGCGCCAACGCGATGGACGCAATGAAGGACGCGGCTCACAAGGCCGGCCAGGCCACCGAAGCGGTGAAGACCGCTGCCGGCGCCGCCAAGGACGCGATGAAGGGTCACTGATCCCTCGTCGGCTTCCTTGGTTGCATCGAAACCGGCCGCCTCGTGCGGCCGGTTTTTTTTCGCCTGCCGGCGTTGCCGACTAGAATGCCGGATTCATGCAAGTGCACGCCCAGGATTCGACCATGCCCGTCATTACTTCACGCATCGATGTCCGCAGCGACGAGTTTCGCGGCAACGCCGAGGCCTTGCGCAAGCTCACCGATGCGTTGAAGACAACGCTGGCACGCACCGCCGAGGGCGGCAGCGTGAAGGCGCGGGAAAAACATGTCGCCCGCGGCAAGCTGCTGCCGCGCGAACGCATTCGAGCCCTGCTCGATCCGGGTTCGCCCTTCCTCGAACTCTCGCCACTCGCCGCGCACGGCATGTACGACGACCAGGCGCCTGCCGCCAGCATCATCACGGGCATCGGACGGGTTCACCAAACCGAAGTGCTGGTGATCGCCAATGACGCCACCGTCAAGGGCGGTACGTACTTTCCGATCACGGTGAAGAAGCACCTGCGCGCGCAGGAAGTGGCGCTGGAAAACAAACTGCCCTGCGTCTATCTCGTCGATTCCGGCGGTGCCTTCCTGCCGATGCAGGACGAGGTGTTTCCGGACAAGGAACACTTCGGCCGCATCTTCTACAACCAGGCGCGCATGTCGGCGCTGAACATTCCGCAGGTCGCGGTGGTGATGGGCTCGTGCACCGCCGGCGGCGCTTACGTGCCGGCGATGAGCGACGAAACCATCATCGTCAAGCAGCAAGGCACGATCTTTCTGGGCGGCCCGCCGCTGGTGAAAGCCGCCACCGGCGAAGTGGTGGATGCCGAAACACTGGGTGGCGCCGACGTGCACACGTCGATCTCCGGCGTCGCCGATCATTTCGCCGAGAATGATGCGCATGCGCTGTCGATCGCGCGCGACGCGATCGCTGCGCTCAATCGCAAGAAAGCGATGCCGGTGACGGTCGTCGCGCCGCGCGAGCCGAAATACGCCGCGGACGAACTTTATGGCGTGATCCCCGAGGACACCCGCCGCCCGTTCGACATCCGCGAGGTGATCGCGCGTATCGTCGACGGCTCGGAGCTCCACGAATTCAAGGCCCGCTACGGCAAGACGCTGGTCACCGGTTTCGCCCACATCCACGGTTACCCGGTAGGCATCATCGCCAACAACGGAATTCTTTTCTCGGAAAGCGCGCTCAAGGGCGCGCACTTCATCGAATTGTGCAACCAGCGCAACGTGCCGCTGGTGTTCCTGCAGAACATCACCGGCTTCATGGTCGGCAAGAAGTACGAGCAGGCCGGCATCGCCAAGGACGGCGCCAAGATGGTCACCGCCGTGGCCTGTTCGCACGTGCCCAAGTTCACCGTGGTGATCGGCGGCAGCTTCGGCGCCGGCAACTACGCCATGTGCGGCCGCGCCTATGGCGC
>DZCM01000016.1 GCA_022730295.1 Rhodanobacter sp.
TGATGGACGAAGGCTCGGTGCCGAAGTTCGAGCGCGAGCTGGAATACAACATGGCGCTGGCCGTGAAAGATGTCGGCCGCTTCCGCGTCAACGTGTTCAAGCAGCGCGGTGAAGTCGGCCTCGTGATCCGCGCGATCAAGAGCGACATCCCCTCGATCGAGGAGCTGATGCTGCCGCAGATCTACAAGAAGCTGATCATGGAACCACGCGGCCTGATCCTGGTGGTCGGCGCCACCGGTTCGGGCAAGTCGACCACGCTGGCCTCGATGATCGACTACCGCAACAGCAATTCCGCCGGGCACATCCTCACCATCGAGGATCCGATCGAGTACCTGCACCGGCACAAGAAATCCATCGTCAACCAGCGCGAGGTGGGGCTCGACACCCACTCCTACGCCGCAGCCCTCAAGAACGCCATGCGCGAAGCGCCCGACGTGATCCTGATCGGCGAAATCCGCGACCTCGACACCATGGACGCCGCGATCGGCTTCTCCGAAACCGGCCACATTTGCCTGGCGACGCTGCACTCCAACAACGCCGACCAGACCATCGAACGCATCCTCAATTTCTTCACCGAGGCTGCGCACAAGAACATCCTGATGAACCTGGCGTTGAACCTGAAGGCGATCATTTCGCAGCGCCTGGTGCTCGGCAAGGATGGCTATCGGCGTCCGGCGATCGAAGTGCTGATCAACACGCCCCACATTCGCGACCTGTTGCGGCGTGGCGAGATCCACGAAGTCAAGCTGGCGATGGAACGCAGCCTTGAGGAAGGCATGCAGACCTTCGACCAATCGCTGTTCCGGCTGTACAAGGAAGGCATCATCGAGCTCGAAGAGGCGCTCTCGAAGGCCGACTCGCGCGACGGCCTTGCACTCAAGATCCGGCTTGCCGAAGGCGCCACCGGTTCCGAACTGCCGCAGGATGATCCGTACGGGATGGGCGTGGGCTGAGCTTGCGCCGGCGCCCTGCGCGGCCATCACACTTTGTGGTACTTGCCGCGAAATGGCACGTAAAACGCGCGCAGGGCGGCGATATCCGCTTCCATGTCGGCGCTCGCATGGAACAGCGGCCCAAGTCCGATCACCTTGCGCGAGTAGTCGAAGTAGCCCGGCAGGATCGGCACCTCGGCCTGGCGCGCGATGTGCCAGAAGCCGCTCTTCCACCGGCTGACGGCCTTGCGGGTGCCTTCAGGGGCGATCCCTAGCCACAGGCGCTCGCGCGACTGGAAGCGTTCCACCATCTGCCCGACCACGTCGTGCGCGGCGCGGCGTTCAATCGGAATGCCGCCGAGTTTTCGCAGCAATGCGCCGAGCGGCCCGCGGAACAATTCACGCTTGCCCATGAATTTGATATCGGCGCCCAGCGCCACCTTGAACAGCAGGCCGAGGATGCCGTCCCACCAGGATGAATGCGGGGCGATGATCAGCACCAGTTTCGGCAGGTCCGGCAGTTCGCCTTCAAGCCGCCAGCCACTCGCGCGCACCCAGGCCCGAAAGAAGCGGCGATAGGAACGATCGGGGAACTGCGGCATGTCCGGCGGCAGGCGCGTCGGCAACGGTTCTGTGCGGGCAGGCCGGGTGTCCAGGGTGCTCAATCCTCGCTCCAGCCGCGCCCGCGGTTGCGCTTGACGGATGCGCGCTGCTTCTTGCCGGCGATGCGGCGCTCTTTGGACGCGCGCGTGGGTTTGGTGGCGACGCGCTTCTTCGGTGGCGTCAACGCTGCGCGGATGATCTCGGCCAGACGCACGCGCACATCGTCGCGATTGCGCGCCTGATCGCGGAAGCGGCGTCCCTGGATGACCAGCACGCCGTCATCAGTCAGTCGCCGGTCGCGCCGCACCAGCATGCGGGCGCGCACGGCGTCGGGCAGTGACGGCGAGTGGGCGACGTCGAAACGCAGTTCGACCGCACTCTCGGTGCGGTTGACGTGCTGTCCGCCGGGCCCGTCCGCGCGCAGGAAGCGCTCGGTCAGTTCCGAGTCGGGGATGGCGATGGCAGCCGAGATGCGCATGCCGCAAGGTTACGCGAGAAGCCGTTATGCGTGTGGCCAAATCAGGGCAAGATGCTCGTTGTTGAACTCGGGATCGTCAAGCGCGCCAGCGCGCGTGACGGACAAGCTGCCGTGTTCGCCAGTGTCGATGGTCGAGCCGTCGCCAAAACGCATCCCGCGCATTGCAAGCTCGGCCAGGTGCGCGGCCGTGGCGCCAGCCTGTTGCGCTTGCTCGCGCGGTACCTGCCGGATGCTGATGTCGGGACGCGCGAACTTGCGCATCCCGCGGGTCTTGATCCACGCGTGTGCATCGCCGTCATCGCTGCACAGGATCAACACGTGGTTGCGGGAGTCGGCGCGTGCCGCGTCGGCGTAGCGAGCACGCCAATCGGCGGTGGAGAAAATCTGCAGGATCTGCGGATCGACCACCGCCACGCCGCCGGCGTCCAGCAGCGCCGCGACGATGCCCAGCGTGTCGCGCAGATAGGCCAGCGAATCCGGATCGGCGAGCTCGCCACGCAGCATCAGGCATTCCGGCGCCGTGCGCGCGGCTTCGAAAGCGGCGGGATCGGCGTCGCGCAGGATTCCGCCCAAGGCGCCGCGCAGCGGATGGCCTTCCCAGTGCGCCAGCATGGCCTTGTGGATGCGCCGCATCTCCATGCCTTGCGGCAGGCCTTGGCTGCCGTGGGCGCCCAGGTCGAGCTCGGGCTCGGCGGCAAAGCTGCCGAACACGAAGTACAGCAGCATGGCCTTGGCTTCGTCGCGGGTCCAATGCGGACGTGACCAATCGGGCTCGGACATCAACGGTTCCTTCGATGGCGATGCGGGGCGCTGGCCATCACGGCGCATCCCGCGGACAATCGCCATTCTTGCACGAACTCGCGCACCCACGCCCATGTTGAATCCGCAACAACGCGCCGCGGTCGAACACTGCGACGGCCCGCTGCTGGTGCTTGCGGGCGCCGGCTCGGGCAAGACCCGGGTCATCGTCGAAAAGATCGCGCACCTGGTCGCGCGCGGCGTGGCGCCAGCGGCGAAGGTCGCCGCGATCACGTTTACCAACAAGGCTGCGCGCGAGATGCGCGAGCGCGTCGGCAAGCGCGTCAAACGCGAGGACGCCGAGGCGCTGAGCGTGTGCACGTTCCATGCATTGGGATTGAAGTTCCTGCAGATCGAGCACGCACGCGCCGGCTTGCGGCGCAACTTTTCGGTGCTGGACGCCGACGACAGCGCGGGCATCGTCAAGGAACTTGCTGGCGCCTCGGTCAAGCCTGACCAGTTGTTTGCGCTGCGCTCGCTGCTGTCGCGGATGAAAGGTGATGCGCTGACGCCGGATGCGGCGCTGGCGGCCGCGCGCGCGCCGCGCGAACTGGAAGCGGCGCGGATCTATGCCGCTTACCAGAAGCGGCTCGCCGCATTCAACGCGGTCGACTTTGATGATCTGATCAGGCTGCCGGTGGAAATTCTCGAACGCGACGGCGAGGTGCGCCTGGCGTGGCGCGAGCGCATCCGCTACCTGCTGGTGGACGAATGCCAGGACACCAACGCCTCGCAATATGCGTTCCTGAAGCTGCTCGCCGGTGAACGCGGCGCATTCACTTGCGTGGGCGATGATGACCAGTCGATCTACGCCTGGCGCGGCGCCGACCCCGGCAATCTCGATCAGCTGTCGCGCGACTATCCGAACCTGCGCGTCGTGAAACTCGAACAAAATTACCGTTGCGCCAAGCGCATCCTGCGCGTTGCCAATGCGCTGATCGCGCAGAATCCGCACGCGCATCCCAAAAAACTATGGAGCGCACTTGCCGACGGCGCGCCGATTCGCGTGCTGGAGTGCCGCGATTCCGAGCACGAGGCCGGGCGCGTGGCATCGCAACTCATGCACCTGCGCGAAAAGCACGAACTGGCCTGGTCCGACTGCGCGGTGCTGTACCGCGGCAACCACCAGGCCCGGCCACTGGAGAAAGCGCTGCAACTTGCGCAAGTTCCGTACCAGCTCACCGGCGCCTTGTCGTTCCTCGACCGCGCCGAAGTAAAGGACGTGCTGGCCTACCTGCGCCTGATCGCCAATCCGGACGACGACGCGGCGTTCCTGCGCATCGTCAACGTGCCGCGCCGCGAAATCGGCGCGACCACACTGGAGAAGCTCGGCGAATTGGCGCAATCGAAGCATCTGTCGCTGCTCGCCGCCGCGCACAGCCATGCGGTCTTGCAGCAGCTCGCATCGCGTCCGGCCGCGGCACTGGCCGCATTCGTGGAACTCATCGACGGCCTGCATGCGCATGCGCGCCAGACCGCGGCAGCCGAACTGGTCGAGGAACTGCTGCGCCGCACGCATTACGTCGAGCACATCGCGCAGGGCGTGCGCGACGAGGCCTTGCGCGAACGGCGGCTCGGCAACGTGCGTGAACTCACCGGCTGGTTCCGGGCGATGGACGACGGCCGCGCGCGCGCGAACGATCTGGCTGCGCAACTCGCGCTGCTCAGCCGCGCCGACAAGGACGACAGCAGCAATTCGGTGCGGCTGATGACCTTGCACTCGGCCAAGGGCCTTGAGTTTCGCTGCGTGCACATCGTCGGTTGCGAGGACGGCACCCTCCCGCATGACGGCGCAATCGACGAGGGCCGGCTCGATGAGGAACGCCGTCTTTTGTATGTCGGACTGACCCGCGCCAGGGAATGGCTGCACTTGAGTTACAGCGTCCAGGGGCGTCGCTACGGCCAAAGCTTCAAGCACAAGCCGAGTCGTTTCCTCGACGAATTGCCGACAGCCGACCTGCATCGCGACGGTGCCGATCCCGAAGCCGACGCCGCCGCGCGGCGCGAAGCCGCGGCAACACATTTGGCGAAGCTTGCAGCAATGCTGGGGTGAGGCGTCGGCGCCATCCCCCCGCGCCTGCGGCGCGACCCCCTTCCTGCGGAAGAGGGTGATTATCTTCCCCCTTCCGCAGGAAGGGGGATTGAGGGGGATGGCGCTTCGTCAGCGTGGAAGCGGCCGGTTGCTATTATCGCGTTTCATGCCCGCATCGCCGCCAGCTTTCCCACGCAAATTGCTCGCGCCCCGCCACTGGTCTGCGTGGCTGGGCATCGGTGTGGTCAGGGCGCTGGCGTGGCTGCCGCCGCGCTGGCTGCTCGATCTTGGCGGCGCCTTCGGGACCACCATCGCGCCGCTGCTGCGTTCGCGCGAGCGGGTGATCCGGCGCAACCTCGAGGCGTGTTTTCCCGAACTCGATGCAGGGGCGCGCGAAGACTTGCGCCGCGAGTCCAATCGCGAACTGGGGCGGATGCTGGGCGAATTCGCACTGGGCTGGTTTGGCTCCGATGCCAAACTCGCGCGGCTGGATGTGCAGGTCGACGGGCTGGAACATCTCGCCGCCGCACGCGCGCAGGGTCGCGGCGTGCTGCTGGTGGGCGGGCACTTTTCGCACCTCGAACTGTGCGCGCGCCTGATCTCGCGGCAAATTCGCATTGCCGGCATGTACCGCAAGATGGAATCGGCCGTTTTCGAGTACGCAATCCTGCAGGCACGCTTGCGCTACGCCGACACCATGTTCGACAAATACGCGCTGCGCGCGACGGTGAAATATCTGAAGCAGGGCGGCACGATCTGGTATGCGCCCGACCAGGACTTGCGCGGCAAGGATTCGGTGTTCGCACCGTTCTTCGGCATCCCGGCTTCGACGCTCACCGCGACCCACCACCTTGCGCGCCTGTCCGGTGCCGCGGTGATGCCGTTTTTCCACCGCCGCACGCCAACCGGCGGATACGCGCTGCGGCTGGAAGCGCCGCTCGCGGATTTTCCGAGCATGGACGTGACGGCCGACACCGCGCGTGTCAATGCCGCGATCGAGCGCATGGTGCGCGAGGCGCCCGAGCAATACCTGTGGGCACACAAGCGTTTCAAGACCCGGCCGAACGGTGCGCCGCCCCTCTACTGACGTTCAGGCGCCACGCAAACGGTCACGCATGCGCATGCGCGGCATCGCGCTTGGCGCAGCGTTCGGCACGTCCGCGTGCAGGGCGGCGCACCACAGTGCCAGCAGCCACCAGAAGAACAGGCCCCACCAAGCCGAGTAAAAGGCGAAGTGGGTGTTCAATGGAAACACGGTGATCGCCAGCGCGACGGTGGCCGGGAAGGCACGGCGGCGCGAGTCGGGATCAGCGTGCCACCACACGCGCACGGCTAGCGCCGCAGCGGCCAGCCACAGCAGCAAGCCGATCGCGCCGGTATCGCTGAGGATCTCCAGCACGAGCTGGTGAGGATGGCAGGCGCCTTCGCCGGGACCACAGGCCTGCGCATGCAGGAATTCGTCGTGCGCCGGGGCGAAGTTCGGATACGCGTAACGGAAGTCGCGCACGCCGACGCCATTGACCGGATACGCGGCGATCATCCGCGCGGCCACGCGCCAGATGTCGAGGCGTCCGCTGCTGGCGTAATTCAGCGCGTGAGTGGTGTCGTGCAAGGCGGCAACCGTGCGGTCCATGCGCGCATCGAAGCGCGGCGAGGTTTTCCAGGCGACGCCCATTGCCAGCACGCCGATCACGCCGGCCGCCAGCGCCCATGCGGCGAAGCGCAATGGCTTGCGCGTCTCGATCCAGAAGAAGGCGAGCAGCGCAATGCCGTAGGTGATCCAGGCCGCGCGTGAACCCGCGAGCAGGATCGGACCCAGCAGGAACAACATTGCAACGATCAAACCCGTGCGCCGGAAGTGCCGTCGCGCCGCCCACAGCACGAACGGCGACAACGACGCCAACACTGGTCCGAGTTTCAAATCGCCGGCCCCGAAGATGCCGGAAATGCGTTGCGCTTCGGCGTGGCCGCCGAGGCTGAAGCCGGTGAGGGCTTGCACCCATGCATCCAGCGCCCACAGCGCGACCACCACGCCGGTCGCCAGGTACAACGCATTCAGGCGCGCCTCGCGGCGCACCGCAAAGCACACGTACACCACGAACGGTGCGAAGCGCAGGTAGGCGGCGACGTTGCCCCAACTGCGCGCGGGTTCAATCGCATCGGGTGCGGAAATCAATGCCGCGAGGAAGTACGCCGCCCACAACCACAGCCCCAGGCGTGCCCCCGGATGCCCGGCCAGCACGTGCCGGTCGCGCGCAAACAAAAGGATCGCGCCGAGCATGCACAGCAGCGTGCCGAGTTCGCTTGCGCGCCCGAACGGCAGCAGGAACACCACCAGCCAGATTGGCGTCAGTGGCGACAGCAGGGCCGCGCGCAGGCGGGCGCCGGGAGATTCGCTCATCGAAGGACAGCGCGAGAGGAAACGCGCATCCTACCGTGGCGGCGGCGTCACGGTGTGCGCGGCAAGGCTGCGACTTCGCCGTACAACGCCAGCACCTGCGCCTGCGTGTCCGCCAGCCGGTAGCGCTGCATCGGCGGGATCGGCGGCGCGCGGCCCAGCAATTCGGCGGCACGCACCGTGAGCTTCACCATGTCGCCCACCGGCACCCGTCCGGCCGGATACAGCTCGGCCAGCAGTTCGCCCGCGCCACCGTGCGCGTAGCCCAGCACCGGGCGGCACAACGACAAGGCTTCGATAACCGTGCGGCCGAAGGCTTCGGGTTTGTTCGACAACTGCAACACCAGGTCGGAAACCGCGTACACATCACGCACATCATGGCGCGGCGGCGAGAACACCACGATGTCGGCCACGCCGAGGGTGTTGGCCAGCGCCTTGAGTTCGTGCAGGTACGCCTCGCGGCCCGCTTCGATGACGCCGAGCAGCAACAGGCGCGCATCCACCCCGCGTGCGCGCAGGCCCGCGATCAGCCGGATGGCGTCGGCGTGACCCTTCAGGCGGGTCCCGCGCCCCGGCAGGGTCAGCAGTGGCGCGCCGGCCAATTCCGCGAATTCGGCGAAAAAACGCTCGCGCCAGGCATCGTCGGGACGATAGCCGTACGGAAAGTCGGCAGGATCGATGCCGCGTGGAACGACCGTGAGCTTGCCGGCGTCGATGCCCTGATAGTGGCTCAAGATGAAATCGTGGACGGTTTGCGACACCGTGATGACGCGGTCGCCGCGGGTCATGATGCTGCTCCACATCCCTGGCGAATTGAGGCCATGCACGGTGGTGACGAAATGCGGCCGCGGGTGCATGCCGCGCAGCGCGAACCAGCCCAGCCACGCCGGCACCCGCGAACGCGCGTGCACGATGTCGGGATCGATTTCGGCCAGTACGCGGCGCAGGCTGCCGATCCGGGCGATGCTGCGCAAGGACTTGGAGCCGACATTCAACGTGACGTGCCGGCTGCCCTCGCGTTCCAGCTGTTCGACCAGCCGGCCACCCGCAGATACGACCACCGAGCGGTGCCCGGCCGCGGCCAGCGCGCGGGCGATTTCCAGCACGGAACGCTCGGCGCCGCCGTTGTTCATGGCCGGGATCAGCTGGACGACGGTCAGCGGCCGGGTCACGGAGATCGGCTTGGGTTCCGGGATGGATTGTTCAACAGCCATGAACATGCACGAGAGGCATGCAAGAAACGCGCCGTCCGGTGCCGGGCACGCATCCGGCGCCAGCCAGCCCGGTTCGGGCTAGGACTTCAGCACGTATTCGGCGCCGCAGTAAGGGCACACGCTGGTGCCGCCGTCGTCGACGATCGGCAGGTAGATGCGCGGGTGCGAATTCCACAGCGTCATTTCCGGCAGCGGGCACGCCAGTGGCAGGTCGGCCACGGTGACTTCGTAGCGGCGCTTGGCGTTGGCGGGTTCGCCGACGGGGAATGAGGAAACCGGTTGGGGCGACATGCAGGAAATCCGCTTGCGTGAACGCGGTCATTCTAGCGCAGCGTCGATGGCTGGACCCAGCCACCGGGCGGGGTGACTTCCAGCGTCACCGTTGTGACCCCGGGCAAGGCGCGCAGCGCGTCGGCCAGATCGCCAAGGCTGCCGCGCATTGCCAACGCCGCGCCGAGGCACACCAGCATGTGCGTGCGCAGGCCCGCGGCCCAGGTATGGCGCTCGCGCTCGAAGCCGATCACGCCGCCGAGCGCGGCGGCCAGCAGCAGGCGAAGGGCGCTGCGGGCGTGCTCAACATGGCGGTCAGGGTAGCGTGCGGCGGCGTGCACGGCGTGGTGGAGGTCTATCGGTCACGCCGTGCTCCCGCATAATCACCACATCCCTTCCGCAGCGTGCAGCGCGTGTCCCATTCCCTCCACAACGCGTGGGTCATCAGCGATGGCGCCGCTGGCAACGAGCGTCAGGCGCTGGCGCTGGCATCCGCCATGCAGGTTCCTGCACGGGTATTGAGGCTGCCGCTGCGCGCGCCGTGGTCGTGGTTCGCGCCGCGCATGCTGCCGGGCGGGCGGCTGGCACTGGCCGCGCGCGAGCGGGCGTCATTCGTGTCGCCGTGGCCCGATCTTGCGATCGGTTGCGGACGTGGCGCGGCTTTGTTGACGCGCTTGCTGGGCACGCTGTCCGATGGCGCGTGTTTCACCGTGCAGGTACTCGACCCGCGCATCGATCCGCGCCACTGGGATGCCGTGGTCGCGCCCAAACACGACCTGCTGCAAGGCGCGAATGTGCTGTCACCACTCGGTTCGCTCAATCCCGTCGACGATGACTGGCTGGCTTCCGGGCGCGAGGCGTTCCCGGAATTCGCCAACTTGCCGCGTCCGCGCGTGGCGCTGCTGATCGGCGGGCCGCGGCGTGGAATCGAGTTCGACGCGGGGTTGTTGCAGCGATTGATCGCGAGCGTGCGCACGAGTGCAGCGGGTGGCAGCGTGCTTGCTACGGTGTCGCGACGCACCCCGCCAGAGTTTGCTGCGAACCTGCGCGCGGCGCTGGCGAACTTTCCGGGCACGTTCTGGGCTGGCAACGGTGCCAATCCCTATCCGGGCTTGCTCGGTTGGGCTGATCGCATCGTGGTGACGCCGGATTCGGTGAACATGCTTTCGGAAGCCTGCGCCACCGGCGTGCCGGTGCACACCGTCGTCGCCGCAGCGTTGCCGGACAAACTCGCACGCTTTCACGCCAGCCTGCGCAAGCGTGGCCTGCTTGCGGACCCGGGCGAAACACGCGGCGACGTGCCGCCGCTGCGCGAAAGCGCGGCGATCGCGGCGCAATTGCTGATGCGCATCACTGCGCGCACGCCGGCCTAACGTGCGGGGTGGTCGCGCGGCAACGCTGCAATCGCGGCGACGCGCGCGCGGCGCATGGCTTCGCCGATGGCTTCACCGCGCAGGCCTTGTTCGATAAAGGCCTGCGCCGTGACGGCGCGTGCGGCGTCGCGCGCAGCGCGCAGGAAATCCGCTTGCGGATAGGCGTCTTCGGCATGGCCGAGGCGACCGCGCTTGTCGGCGGTGCAGGCGACGAGGAATGGCCCCAACCGTTCCGGGCGCCGGAACACGTCGAAGGCTTCCAGCAGCGACAACACCGTGACCGGCTTCAGTTCCAGCGCGCGATGCGCGTCGAGATGATGCCGGCAAGTCAACGCGGCGATTTGCGCGTGCTCGGCAGGCACCTTCAGGCGCTCGCACAGCGCGGCCAGCGGGGCGAGGCCGCGGTGTTCGTGGGCGATGTGGCGCGGCAGCTCGCTGGCGGGTGTAAGGGATTTGCCGAGGTCGTGCGTGAGCGCGCAGAAGCCGGCAAGATCATCGCCCGGCGCCAGCTGCGCGGCCTGGTCCAAAACGAGTTCCAGATGTAGGCCGCAGTCCACCTCGGGATGGTGCTGCGGGCTTTGCGGCACGCCGTACAGCGCATCGATTTCGGGAAACACGATCGCCAGCGCGCCGCATTCGTGCAAGCTGCGCACGAATGCGGAGGGCGCCGGCTCGGCCAGCGCCTTGCGCGTTTCCGCCCACACGCGCTCGGGCACGAGGTGCGCGACTTCACCAGCGGCGACCATGCCGCGCATCAGCGCCATGGTCTCGCCGGCGATCGTGAAGCCGAGCGGCGCATAGCGCGCGAAGAAACGCGCGACCCGCAGTACCCGCACCGGGTCTTCGGCAAACGCGGGTGACACGTGGCGCAGCAAGCGCGCTTGCAGGTCGCGTTCGCCGCCGTAAGGGTCGATCAATTCGCCCGACGCGTCGCGCGCCATCGCGTTGATGGTGAGGTCGCGGCGCACCAGATCATCTTCGAGCGTCACGTCGGGTGCGGCGTGGAAAGTGAAGCCGTGGTAGCCGGGGCCAGTCTTGCGTTCGGTACGCGCCAGCGCATATTCCTCACCACTGTCCGGATGCAGGAACACCGGGAAGTCCTTGCCGACCGGTTGGTAGCCGAGCGCCAGCAGGTCGTCCGGTGTTGCGCCCACCACCACGTAATCGCGGTCGCCGTGCGCACGCCCCAGTAGCTCGTCGCGCACCGCGCCGCCGACCAGGTAGACGCGGTGGCCGGCGGGCATGCGTCAGCGGCCTTGCGTCGTGCGGGCGCGATCCAGCTGACGCGCGCGCGAATAGTGGCCGAGCAAATCCGGCAACATGGCCCGGAAGCGGCGCGCGGTGATGCCGAGACGTGCAAGACCTTCCTGATCGCCCACCGAATCGAGCGAAAGCGAGTTGAAGTTGTCTCGCGAAAAGGGTTTCCCCGGAACCAGTTCGGCCAGCAATGCCTGCGCGTGGCCGAGTACCGAGGGCAGCGGCAGCACCACGCGCTTGAGGCCCGCGCTGTCGCGGATCGCGCGCACGATCTCGACCAGCTCCAGGGTGTCCGGACCGTACAGTTCGAACACCTTGCCGATGCTGCTGCGGTCGGCGAGGCAACGTGCGATGGCGTTGGCGACATCGCCCACCCACACCGGCGCGAACTTCGCGTGCGGCTGCGCCAGCGGCAGTACCGGCGTCATCTTCAGCAGCTTCAGGAACCGGAACACCAGCCCGTCGCCCGCGCCGTACACCACGCTCGGCCGGTAGATCGTCCAGTCGAGTCCGGAATTTCGCACCTGTGCGTCGGCTTCGCCGCGGGTCTTCAGGTACTTCGACGCACGCTCGCCCGCGTTCAGCGAGCTCATCTGGTGGAAGCGGCGGATACCCACTTGCCGGCACGCCGCGATGGCGGTGGCAGTGAGGTCCACGTGCGCGTGGGTGAAAGAGGCGCCGCCGGTTTCGTTGAGGATGCCGACCAGGTTGATGACCGCATCGTGGCCCGCGAGGTGCTTTTCCAGCGCGGCGCGAGCGTACACATCCGCGTTGACCGTGCGCACGTTCGGCAGCACGTTGATGCTGCGGTCCATCTCGCGGTTGCGGCTGAGCACCGTGACCTTGCAACCGCCGGGTGCCAGCGTCGCCAGCAGATGGCTGCCGATGAAACCGGTACCGCCGAGGATTGCGAGTCGTTGGGTATTCATCGTTTGGCACTTCCTGCGGGGGCTGGTGCCGTCGTGGCCGGTGCGCTCGCGGTGGCGGCCGGAGCGGGAGGCGGTGTCCGGCACACGACCTGCTTGCGCGGCGGATCCGCGGCAGGATCATACGGCGTTCCGATTGCCGGCAGGCGTGAGGTCAGCGCCACCGGCCGGCCGTGCAGGCGCCAGCTGTAGAGCGTGGCGAACGACAGCACGCGGGTCACGTAGTCGCGCGTCTCCTTGAACGGGATCGTCAGGATGAAGGTTTCCGGATCGAGGTTGCCGCGCGCATCCAACCAGCGCTCGGCATTGCCGGGACCGGCGTTGTACGCCGCGGACGTCAGCCACGGGCTGCCGTCGAAGCGCAGTGCGAGCTGGGCGAGGTATTGCGTGCCGAGCGGAATGTTGATGGCGGGGTCGTACAGACTGGCGGCGCCGGCGTAAGGCAGGCCGCTGCGCCGAGCGACCAGCTTGGCCGTGCCGGGCAGCAGTTGCATCAAGCCGCGCGCATTCGCGCCCGAGCGCGCATCGGGCTGCCACGCGGTTTCGGCGCGGATGATCGCGAAGGCCCAGGCTGGATTGATGCCGGCTGTGCGCGCCGAATTCACCACGAGGGTTTGGTCCGCCAATGGAAAGCGCAACGCGTAGTAGTGCAGGTCGCCCGACTTGCCGAAGGCGAATACCGCGCGGTCGACCCAGCCGCGGCGCGAAGCCAGCGCGACGGCCTGGCTTTGTTGCGCGGGCGTGAGATCGGCGAAGGCGCGATCCCACTCGCGGCGCGCCTGCGGCAGCAGGTCCAGCGCGAAGAACTCGAAGGCGCGGGCGAGTCCCGGCACGCCATCGAGCTGCGAGTCCATCACGGCATTCGGAGCAACCGTCGCCGGACAGATCGAATAAGGCAGCTTGACGCGGTCGGCAGCAAGGAAGCCGTAGAAGGTTGCCTGCTGCGCGAGCGCCGTGAACCCATCCAGCGCAGTGGCCGAGTTGCCGAGTTTTTGCGCGACGCGCGCTTGCCAGTAGCGCCACTCGTCGTGCTGCATCTCCTGCGGCGTCAACGCAGTGATCGCCGCCTGCGCGGCCTTCCAGTTGCCGCTGGCGACCGCGGCGCGCACGCGCCATTCACGGGTCGCATCGGTCTGGGCTGCGGCTGGAAGTTGTGCGAGCCGCTGCACGGCGTTCGGGCCACCGTCGACCGCGTTGTAGGTTGCCAGCACCGCTTCCATTTGTCCGCGTTGCTCGCGGTCGAACGCGAAATGCCTGGAGAGCTGCCGCCACGTCGCGATGGCTGGCTGGCTGTCGCGCCGTGCCTGGCGTTGCAGGGCGCGCAAGACGGCTTCGCGATTGTGCGGCGTGTCGGCGAACGCGGGCGCGTCCTTCAGGAGTCTGGCCGGATCGCGCAGGGCGTCGCTGATGCGCTTGGCGGCAGCGGCATCGGAGGCTGGCAGCCATGCGGATGCAGCGTCGATGGCGCCGGTGTTGCCTGCGTCGGCAGCGTGCTCGATGCGTTCCCATACGCGCGCCGGCGTCAACAAGCCCTGCGTGAACGCCGCATGCAATACGGGGGTACAGGCCGTGGGCAGGCGGGTCTGCTGCCACAGGTCCGCGAGGTCGCGCGTGAATTCGAGACGCTGGCCCTGTGCGAGCTGCGCCTGCAGCGCAGCGCATTCGAGCGCGTCGCCGAGGCCCGGCTGGTAGAAGTGCCGGAAGCCTGTCCAGTCCTTTTGCTGCGCAAGCCATGTCAGTTCCGCCTTGCGCAGTTGCTGCGCCGGAATCGTCCCGGCGTAACGTGCAAGGTAGGCATCGACCTGCGTGGCCGTGGCAGTCTGGATGTCGTGCTGCAGCGCGGCCGCTTCGAGGTAGGGATAAAGCGGGTAGCCTTCGAGGCCCTTCGCGAACGGCTGCCAGGCCTTGCCGGCCTGCGCCGCCGTGTAGGCTGTGCGGAAGGCGTCGCGCTGCTGCTGCAAGGTTGGCGCGACGGCGGCGGCTTGCGCAGCCGTGCCCGTCACGAATGCCAACACGGCCAAAATCGCGACGCTGCGTATGCGCCGACGGCGTTGCGCCGGAAATCGGATGTCCATGCGTACGATTCTAGAGGATGCGGCCCGCGCGGTCGCTGCACCTGCGTGGGCATCCCGTGCTCAAACAAAAGGCCGCTGTGCGCGGCCTCTTGTCCGATCCCCTTTTTTACTCAACCCCCGCGCCGGTGCTGATGGTCGTGCTTTTGCCGGTAGATGCGGCGGCTGTCGCGATTGTCGGCGTGCCGGATCCGGCCCTGCTCGTACTTGCCCACGCGACCGTTGCGCGCGGCGTTGGCTTCCTCGCGGTCGCCGTGCGCCTGGCGCCCTTCCATGCGGCTGGTCTCGTGGTTGGTCAACGAGCCATTGCTGACGCCGTTGTGGATGCGCTGCTGCTGGTTGACGTTGCGTTGCACGTCGGCTTGCATGCGTTGCGCACTCCTCGAATTCGGGTTGCCGGTTTGGGTGTCGTGCTTCTGGTTGTAGACCGCCTTGCTCTCGGCGTTTTGCTCTTTCTGGATGTGGGCGCGCTCGGATGCGCTCAGCGAACCGTTGCGCATGGCGCGTTGCTCGGTCTTGTCGATCTTCTGCTGGCCGCGCTCTAGTTTTCCGGCCTCGCGGGTGTTCAATTGGCCCGACTTCAAGCCGTTGTCGATGCGGGTTTGCTGGTTGACGTTGCGTTGGGTTTCGCTGGCGGCGTTGTGCGGATGCTTGGCCACCGTGGTGGGCGTGGACGTGGCGGGCGCGGTTTGCGCCCCGGCACCGGTGGCAAGACCGAGGCCGATGGTGACAGCTGCTGCCAAGATGAGCGTGCGTGACATGCTGGAATCCTCTGCGTGGGTGTGGGTGCGGCCCGCAGGGAAAGGAACGTGATGGCTCGCCGGTGGTTGACGCACGGCCGCCGATGTTCAGCTTCGCGACAGTCACGCGACGGGGAGAGCCTTTGAAGAACCGTCGCGACCAAATCGGCAGGATTGCCGATTTGAACGCCCCCGGATCAGGTCCGGGGCAGGCTGCGGCGGCCCGAAGGGCGAGCCACATGGATGTGGCGAGTCAGCGCGGCCAGCGGAGCGTACACGTCAGTACGTGAGCATGGCGAGCACCGCCGGCACGCAAGCTGCTGAGCGCAGCAGGTTATTCAATGGCTCTCAAGCGGCGACTTTCCACGCCGCCACCGGCACGTGGATCTCAGCCGCCAGCGGCAGGTGGTCGGAGAACGCTGCGGGCAGGGTCCACATGCGCTCGACGGTGATTTGCGACGTCACCAGGATATGGTCGATCGCGCGCTGCGGGCGCCAGCTCGGGAAGGTCGCCTGTGGATCGTCCGGTGGCGCCAGCGCAGTGTGCGCGAACAGGCCGCGCAATTCACGGCTGTCCGGCGGGCAATTGAAGTCACCCATGAGGATCGCATTCGGGCGGTCCTGCAACAGCTCCGCGATGAACCCAAGTTGGCGTGCGCGCGATTGCGTGCCCAGCGACAAATGGGCTACGGCAACCGTCAGCGCTTCCTGACCGTGCCCGTAGGTGGCCAGCAGCACCCCGCGACCGCGTACCCGGCCGGGCAGTGGGTAATCCAGCACATGGGTCGGTGCGGTGCGGCTGAGCAGGCCGTTCGCGGTGTGCGCGACGTTGGACAACTTGCGGTTGGGCTGGTGGCTCCAGTACGGCAAACCGGATGCTTCGGCGAGGTAACGGGTCTGGTTGAGGAAGCCCGAACGGATGCTGCCCGCGTCGGCCTCCTGCAGCCCGATCACATCAAAATCCGCGATCGTATGGGCCAGCTTGTCGAGGTTGCTGAGCTTGTATTTGCCCGGCAGCAAAGTCCCCCAGCTGCGGGTGACGTACTCGTGATAGCGGCTGATGCTCGCACCCGCGAGGATGTTGCAACTGAGCACGCGCAAGGTGCTGCCCGCGTACGTGGTTGCGGATTGTGGATTCATGGCATGTCTAGCCTAGCACCACGGCCCGGGGAGGGGCGCATGCCGGAAGGCCTGCCTGGGGGTGCTCATCGCGTAGTGGGTGCTGGGTCGCAGTTTCGCGATGCGCGGATCTCAGCGGTTCTTGCGCGCATGCTCGACCATCCACAGTCCGATCTTCTGCAACTCGGTGAAATCGTCGAAGTCACCACTGCGCATCTGTGCGACGAACGGCGCGTCCTGCTTGTCGCTGGCGAGGCGGCCGACGACCAGGCTGGGCGTGCTGTCGATGCCCCATCCTGCCTCGGTGTGCTGGTCGGTTGCCATGTCGCGCATCGTGGTGGCGTTGGTGGCGGTGGCGAGGAACTTCTGCGGGTCGACACCTTGGCGCGCGTACCAGGCGGCCATGTCCTGCAGCGAATTCAGGGGATAGTGCTCGCGCTTGGCCTTGAACAAGGCGTCGTGCGTCCGCGCCAACACACCCAACTGGCGCGCGGCGTAAAACGCCTGGCCGGCCGCCATCCAGTCCTGGTTGAAGACGATCGGCATATAGCGCACCTGCACGTCCGTCGGCAGCTTGCTGCGCAGCGTATCCATGTATGGCGCGAAGTCGGCGCAGTGCGGGCACGCGTAGGAGAACACCTCGATCAGCACCACTGGTCCGGTCGGCGCAGGTTGCCCGGCCGGCTGCGGCAGCACCACATACTGATTGCCGGCGGTGAATGGGGATGAGGTCACCGCGCCGCCACCCGCAGCTTTGCCGGCGCCGTGGCCCGAACAGGCCGTGGCCAACAGCAAGCCGAAGGCCAGCAATACGAACCGGATCAAGCAGGCAGGGCGGCGCATGTCACTTGGCCTGCTTCGCGGCCAGTTCCTTGTTGACCAGGAACAAGGTCAGGTCCATCAGGTTCTGGAAACCCTTGGCCGAGACGGAATCCGCGCGCCACTTGCCATCGACGACGATCGCCGGGGTGCCGGTGACGCCCCACATGATGATCTGCTGGTCGGCGCGCTTCATGTCCATCTTTACCGCGAACGAGTTGGCGGTGGCAACGAAGTCGGCGGGCTTGACGCCGTACTGGGCGTAGAACTTCGCGACGTCGTCGAGCGTCGGCAGCTGGGCTTCCGGTTTGGGCGTGCCAATCGCCAGATCGTAGGTGTTGAGGGCGCCGCCGGGTGTCCAGATCGACTTGAACACCGCGTCATGCGACTTCGCATCGACGCCGAGCGCCTTGGCGGTGAAATAGGCGCGCTGGAACACCGGCCAGTCTTCATTCGCGTGCCATGAGGCCGGCACGTAATCGAACACGGTGCCCTTCGGCAGCGCCGCCCTCAGCTTGTCGACGTACGGTTCGAAGTGGTTGCACACCGGGCAGCCGTACGAGAACACCTCGGTGACCACCACCTTGCCGGGGTGATTGTTGGGCTGCGGGTTGGGGATGGCGTAATACTGCACGCCTTCGACCCAGCGCTGCAGCGGGACTTGCGCGCAGGCCGTGCCGGCGAGAGCGGCGAGTGACAGAAACAGTGCGATGCGACGGAGCATGTTCGGATTCCTGGCGTGGTCAGGGGTGCAGGTGCCGAGTGTGCGCAGGCATGCCTGAACTGACAGCACGCCGGCCCATCCGGTTCCACCCGGGTTGCGTTCAGTCGATGTTGCCGGTCATGGCCGCTTGCGTCGTGGCGGGTGCGGCATGCAGGCCTGCAACATAGCTGGACACCGCGGAGATGTCCTGCGTGGTCAGGCGCTGCGAAATGGTGGGCATGATCCTGGCGTGGGCGTCGCTGCCCCAGCTGCTGCCGTCGTGCCACGCTTGCAGCTGCGATTGCACGTAGGCGGCGTGCTGCCCGCCGATGTTCGGCACCCGCCAGCCGGGATTGCCGGCGCCGTCGGGACCGTGGCAGGCCATGCAGGCCGGAACGCCGCGGCGGGCGTCGCCTTCGCGGTAGAGTTTTTCACCGACACTGGCGAGCTTCACGTCAGCCACACCCGGCAGGCGTTTCTGTTCGGAAAAGTACGCACCGATGTCATGCATGTCCTGTGGCGACAGGGCTGCGGCCATGCCTGCCATGATCGCGTTGACGCGCACGCCGCTCTTGAAGCGCATCAGCTGGGTCACGATGTACTGCTCGCTCTGGGCGGCGAGTTTCGGGTACTGGGGGTCGCTGGAGTTGCCGTCGGCACCATGGCAGGCGCCGCAGGCAACCGCCTTGGTCTTGCCAGCCGCCGCATCGCCCGGCTGGGTCGCGACGGCTTCAAGTTTGCTGAATTCGGCTTCAGCGGCCTTGGCTGCATCGACCGGCGCGCTGGGGGCCGGTACCGCACTGGCCGTTGGCGTGGCCGCGCTCGTCGCGGGGGCGGCCGCCAGTGCCACGGCGCAGGGTGCCGCAGCGGCAGTGAGGACGATGAACGCAAGCGGACGCCGAAAACCCATAGAATCCTCTCTTTCCCTCAGGGATGAGCGTAGGCGCATGGACGCCAGCGCGAACTGCGGGATTATCGCCGCGCCGGGATGAAGGGTCAAACATGCAGGCAATCGACAACTCCTTGCGCGGTGCGCAATTCGTGCTGGCGGCGCACCGCCTGCAACAGTTGCCCAACGACAGCGGCAGCGAAGTGGCCTTCGCCGGGCGCTCCAACGCCGGCAAATCCACGGCGCTCAACGCGCTGGTCGGGCATGGCGCGCTGGCGCGCACCAGCAAGACCCCCGGCCGTACCCAGCAGTTGGTGGTGTTCGCCCTGCCCGATGGACGCCGGCTGATTGATCTGCCGGGCTACGGCTATGCCAAGGTGCCACCGGCCTTGCGCGAGCATTGGCGCAAGGAAATCGACGGCTACCTGCGCGAACGCCGGTCGCTGCGCGGACTGGTGCTGATCGCCGACATCCGCCATGCGTTGACCGAATTCGATCGCAAAATGCTGGCGTTTTGTGCGCAGATCGAACTGCCGTGCGTGGTGTTGCTGAGCAAAGCCGACAAGTTGTCACGGGTGCAGGTGCGCACGCGCCAGCGGGAAGTGGATGGCCAAATCGAGGCCGGCAAGTGGCGGGCGTCCACCATCGCATTCTCGGCGCCCGGCGGCACGGGCGTGGCCGAGGCGCGTAGTGCAGTGGCAAGGCTATTGGCTACGGCTTGAAGATCCAACAGCATTCGACGCGGATCCACGCGGATGCAAGCTCCTGACCCGCCCGTGGTCATCCGTGTGCGTCCGTGGCAAAAATTCTTGTTCGCCCCGTGTCGTGACGCACTTGCGTCCGGCCGGCTTCCACCCCATTTTCACCACCTTGAACTTGCCAAGGCTTGCGCATGTCCGGTCCCAGTCATGTGGTGGAACAACCGATCGAGCGCGCTGCGCAACTGACTGAATATCTCGCTGCCGGCGGGCGTCCGGCCGCGCAATGGAAGATCGGCACCGAGCACGAGAAATTCGTGTTCCGCACCGACGACTTGCGGGCGCCGCCGTATGCGGGTGAGCGCGGCATCGGCGCGCTGTTGCGCGGCATCGTGGGCTGCGGTTGGGATCCGGTCGAGGAAGACGGCAACGTCATTGCGCTGACGCGTGGCCAGGCGTCGGTGACGCTGGAGCCGGCCGGACAACTGGAATTGTCCGGCGCGCCGTTGGAAACCATCCACCAGACTTGTTGCGAGGTGCAGGAGCATTTGCACTGCGTGCGCGTGGCGTCCGAGCCGCTCGGGCTCGGCATCCTCGGCATGGGCTTCCAGCCCAAATGGAAGCGCGATGAAATGCCGTGGATGCCGAAAGGCCGCTACGCGATCATGCGCCGCTACATGCCGAAAGTCGGTTCGCTCGGGCTCGACATGATGACCCGCACCTGCACCGTGCAGGTGAATCTCGACTTCGCCGATGAAGCCGACATGGTGAAAAAATTCCGCGTGTCGTTGGCCTTGCAGCCGATCGCGACTGCGCTGTTCGCCGATTCGCCGTTCACCGAAGGCCAGCCGAACGGCTACCAGAGTTACCGCTCGCACATCTGGACCGACACCGATGCCGACCGTACCGGCATGCTCGACTTCGTGTTCGAGGATGGCTTTGGTTTCGAGCGTTACACCGACTACCTGCTCGACGTGCCGATGTATTTCGTGCACCGCCACGACCGCTACATTGACTGCGCGGGCTTGTCGTTCCGCGATTTTCTCGAGGGCAAATTGCCGGCGTTGCCGGGCGAAAAACCGACCCTGCGCGACTGGTCCGACCACATGACCACCGCGTTCCCGGAAGTGCGGCTGAAGCAGTACCT
Organism: Rhodanobacter sp.; assembly: GCA_022730295.1. Classification (GTDB taxonomy): domain Bacteria; phylum Pseudomonadota; class Gammaproteobacteria; order Xanthomonadales; family Rhodanobacteraceae; genus 66-474. Next base: position 20,469 of record DZCM01000016.1, read on the forward strand.
CGAAATGCGCGGTGCCGATGGCGGCCCGTGGAACCGCTTGTGCGCGTTGCCGGCGTTCTGGGTGGGGCTGCTCTACGACACCACGGCGCTGGATGCAGCCTGGGATCTGGTCAAGGATTTCACGATGGCCGAGCGTCACGCGCTGCGCGATGGCGTGCCGCAGCATGCATTGAAGTTGCCGTTTCGCGGCGAGCGCGTGCGCGAGCTGGCGCTGCGCGCGCTGGAAATCGCGGGCGAAGGCTTGCAGCGCCGCGCGAAACTCAACCGCAATGGCGTCGACGAGACGATCTTCCTGCAACCCCTCGTCGAATTCGCCGAAGCCGGCCAGACCCCGGCCGACCGCAAGCTGGAATTGTTCCGCACCGAATGGAACGGCAGCGTCGATCCGGTATTTCGCGAGTTTGCGTACTGAGCTTCAGAAAATCTCGCCGACGCAGCAGCGCAGGCTGCCGCCGGCCTTTTCGATCTCGTCGAGTTCAACCGTGCCGATCCGAAAACCCCACGCCGCCAGTGATGCGCGTTGTTCGGGCGCCAGCGAAGCGGCGGCGCGCGCGCTCATCCAGACCCGATCGTCGGCGAGGGTGATCGCGTTGCCGGCGTAGGCGCGTTTTTGTTCCGGCGTCAGCCAGACCACGCGATCATCGAATGCCCGCGCGATCGCGTGTGGCACCGCGGGGTCGGCGAAGCCGTCGGTGGCGAGGATCACCGCGCGCCCGGCGAGCGACGTCATCACCACGTTGGTGTGGTATTCGCCTGCCGCCAATTGGAAGCAATACGAAATACGCAGACTGAAGGTCTCGTGCAGCGCGCGCGCGCCGGCCATGTTGCAACGTTCGCCGAGGCCGCAATAGCCGATGCCGCGGGCGTGGTCGATCACCAGCGAGCCGGTCAGTTCGGCGACGCAGTCATCGCGTTGCGTGAGATCGATTTCCTCGCGGCCGAGTACGTCACGGAAAAAGCCACGGATGTCGGCGCGCGCAGCCTCGCGCTGGCGCACCGGGTGGCGCATGGCGCCCACGACCAGGCGCCCCGGCGCGGTGCCGAACACGTTGTTGGGGAACATTGCGTCCGGCGTGTCGGGGTCGCCGGGAAAGCTGATGACAGGCAGGTCGTCGCGCAAGGCGCGCGCGAGTGCCGCGTGCTGGATCAAGGCGCGGGCAGTGTCAAAGCCCGCGGCCATGTCCATGTAATGGTTGTCGCGAGCGGATTCGGCAGCCAGTTCGTTGGCCGCCGGCGCAACGAGGAAGGCGGCGCGCGCGGTGGTGCGCGGGTTCCGTAGCGGTGGCAGTTGCGCGCGCGCTGCGAGGAAATCGCCGGGCGAGGTGGTGAGCATGGCTGTTGCGCAGGTGCGGGCGGTGGAAGAAAAAGCGGGCCGACGCGAAGTCGGCCCGCAGCGCGGCTCCCGCCGCTCCTGCATTTACACGCCCGGCGCAGGGCCGGCGCAGGCCGCGGCTTCCGCCACTCCTACTTTTGCGGCTCCAGCCCGCGGTCCTTCTTCATCGCGTCGATGTTGGGCGCGCGTCCGCGCCAGGCCTTGTACATGTCGGTGAGGTCTTCGGTGTTGCCGCGCGACAGGATCATCTTGCGGAAACGGTCGCCGTTGGCGCGGGTGAGCCCGCCGTGTTCGCCGAACCAGGCGTAGCCGTCGTCGGCCAGCATTTCGGTCCACAGGTAGGCGTAGTAGCCGGCGGCGTAACCGTTGCCCCAGATGTGCAGGAAGTAGGTGCTGCGATAACGCGGCGGCACGTAGGGCACCAGGATATGGTTGTCTGCCAGCGCCTTGGTCTCGAAGGCATCGACGTTGGCCACCCTGGGCGCGCTCGTCGGCATGGCATTCCAGGACATGTCGAGCAGCGCCGCTTCCAGCAGCTCGGTCATGTCGTAGCCCTTGTTGAACATCTGCGCATTGTGCAGCTTCGCGACCAGCGCCGGGGGCATCGGCTTGCCGGTCTTGTAGTTGACCGCGTAGTGGTCGAACACTTGCGGATAGGTCGCCCAGTGCTCGTTGAACTGCGACGGGAATTCAACCCAGTCGCGCGCGGTGTTGGTGCCGGACAGGCTCGGATAGCGGGTGTCGGCGAAGAACGCGTGCATGGCGTGGCCGAACTCGTGGAACATCGTGATCACGTCGTCCATCGACAGCAGCGCGGGCTGGCCCGGCGCCGGTTTGGTGAAGTTGGCGACGTTATAGATCACCGGTGGCTGGCCGAGCAGGGTGTTGGGGTGCACGAGGTCGCTCATCCACGCGCCGCCGGCCTTGTTGTCGCGCTTGAAGTAATCGCCGTAGAACAGGCCCAGCGGCTTGCCATCGGCGTCGTATACCTCGTACACCAGCACGTCGGGATTCCAGACCGGAATGTCCTTGCGCTGCTTGAAGCTGATCCCGTACAGCTCGTGCGCGGCATAGAACACGCCGTTCACCAGCACGTTGTGCAACTCGAAGTATGGACGCACCTCGGAATCGTCGAGGTCGTACTTGGCCTTCTGCACCTGCTGGCCGTAGAACTCCCAGTCCCAGGGCTGCAGCTTGAACGCAGGCTGGCCGAGCGCCTTCTGGTCCTTGTCGATCATTTGCTGGCGCTCGGAGGCTTCCACCGCGGCACGCGCCTTGGCGGCCGGCACCAGCGCATCGAGGAAACCGATCGCCGCGGCCGGAGTCTTGGCCATCTGGTCCTTGAGTTTCCATGCGGCGAAATCCTTGAAGCCGAGCAGCTTGGCCTTCTGTGCGCGCAGGTACGCGATTTCGGTGATGGTCGCGCGGGTGTCGTCGGGCCCGCCCTTTTCGGCACGGTCGATCGAATTCTCGTAGAGCTGGTGGCGGGTTGCGCGATTATCGAGGAAGGCCAGATCCGGTTGCTGGGTGGTGTTCTGCAGCGAGATCACCCACTTGCCCTTGAGCCCGCGGGCCTTGGCGTCTTCGGCGGCGGCCTCGATCTGGGCCGCTGACAGCCCGGCGAGGTCGGCCTTGTTGCCGACAATGAGCGCGCCGGCCTTGCTGGCCGCGATCAGCTTGTTGCCGAACTGGGTGGTGAGCGTGGAAATGCGTTCGTTGTAATGCTTGATTTTGGCCTGGTCGGCTTTGGACAGCCTGGCGCCGTTGAGCACGAACTCCTGGTAATCGACTTCAAGCAGGCGCGCCGATTCGGGATCGAGTTTCAGTGTCGCGCGTTCGTCGTAGATCTTCTGGATGCGGGCGAACAGCTTGCTGTTGAGGTAGATCGCGTCCTGGTGCGCGGCCAGCTTGGGCGCCATCTGCTCGGAGATCTTCTGCAGCGTGGGGTTGGTGTCGGCGCCGGCGTACAGGCTGAACACGTTCATCACGCGGGTCAGCATCTGGCCGGTCTTTTCCATCGCGACCAGGGTGTTGTCGAAGGTCGGCGGTGCCGGGTTGTTGGCGATCGCGTCGATTTCGCGCATCTGCCGCCGCATGCCTTCCTTGATCGCGGGTACGTAGTCGGAGTTCTTGATCTTGCTGAAATCCATCGTGCCGAATGGCAGTGTCGAAGCCTTGAAGAACGGGTTGGCCGTGATGTCGGTGGCGGGTGCCGCCTTGGCGGCGGCAGGTGCCGAGGACGGCGGCGCGGCGAAAGCATTCATGCCGGCAACCCCGGCGAGCAGGGCGCAGCAGGCAACGGCGAGGGCGTGATGACGAAAACGGGACATGCGGGGACTCCTTGCACAGCAGTGAGCAGGTTCAGGCGGCGGTGACGTCGTGCAGCTGCCAGTTAGGGCCGATCAGGATGAACAGCCGATGGCGCAGTACAGAGTGGGTCAGCTTGGTGACCACTTCCACGTCGGTTTGCATGTCATCGAGACTGGCGCTGACGGTGGCGTCCGGATCGACCGGCGCGAGCGACGGGTCGACCTCGTTCGGATCGGGTTGCGTGGCCGTCCAGCGCTGGAACAGGACCGGTTGGCGCAGCGCTGCTTCCAGCACCGCCGCAAAACTTTGCGGCGATGAGCCCTGGAATGACAGGTCGGCGTCCGGGCCGCGTGCGTCGGCGAGGTTGGCGATCGTCAGGTAGTACCGTTGGGCTTGGCTCAAGTCGAACTCCGAAGTTGGAACGTGTTGGGGGCTCCGGTCGCGGGGCCACGGCACCATTCATGCCGTTCCGCACTGGCAGAATGCGGAACCTGACTTCTGATGATGCCGTGAATCCACGCGCGGCGCCAGCGGCCGGAAGTCACGTGCCGGACGCTACTTGCCAAGGCCACGGATCCGGTCGGCGGCTTCGCGCAGGTTGGCCGCGGCGGATACCACTTCGATACCGTGTGGCAGCACACCGAGGCAGGGTGCGGGCATCAGGCGCTGCAGGGTGGCGAGGTTCTCTTTCGGATGCGCAATGTCCGGATCGATGCGATTGCCGATCCAGCCGGCCAATTCACAGCCGTCGGCGTGGATCGCGCGCGCGGTGAGCTGGGCGTGGTTCAGGCATCCCAGTTTCATGCCGACCACCAGGATCACCGGCAGCTGCAGCATCTGCGGAATCGCGTTCGCACGCAGGTTGCCCGACAGCGGCGTCAGCCAGCCGCCCACGCCTTCCATCACGATCGCATCGGCCTCCATTGCGATGGTGTCGTAGGCGTCTTCGATCGCCTGGATGGCAATTTCGACTTCCATCTCCGCGGCGGCGATGTGCGGCGATACAGGCTCGCGGAACGCATACGGATTGCAGGCCATGTAACTCGAAGGTGGTGGATTGCTGGCCGCAATCAGCGCGAGCGCGTCCTCGCTGCGCAGGCCTTCGGGCGTCTCCATGCAGCCGCTGGCGACTGGTTTCATGCCGGTGGCGCGCAGGCCTGCCGCGCGCAATGCATGCAGCAGTGCGCAGGATGCGAAAGTTTTGCCGATGCCGGTGTCGGTGCCGGTGATGAAAACGCCACGGGCTTTCATTGAGACGGTTTCGCTTCGATGCGCTGGCGGTAACGATGGTTGGCTTGGCGTGTCGGCCGCGCACGATGCCGACCGACTGGCGAATCCTATCAGGGCAACGCATCGGAACAGCGAAACGGCTACGGCCGGCAGCGCCCGGATCGCCAACGGCGGCGGGCGACAGGCCGGCAGCGTCGCCGGTGCGCGTTGGGCGTGCGATCCAGCGACGCCGCGCAATGCGCGATAATGTCAGCTTCGCCATCGCCATCGTCACCGGGCCCGCATGTTCGAAGTCAACGCGATTACCGCTACCGACAAACCCGGCATTTACGCCGAATTGCTGCCGCAGGTGCGCGGCGTCCTGCATGGCGAGAAGAATCTTGTTGCCAACGCTGCCAACTTCGCCGCGCTGGTGTACCACGCGTTGCCGGACATCAACTGGTGCGGCTTTTACCTGTTCGATGGCACCGAACTGGTGGTGGGTCCGTTCCAGGGCCGGCCGGCCTGCATCCGCATCGCGCTCGGCCGTGGCGTGTGCGGCATCGCCGCGCAAACGCGCAGCACCCAGATCGTCGACGACGTCGCCGCGCACTCGAACCACGTCTACTGCGACAGCGCCTCGCGCTCGGAAATCGTGGTGCCGCTGCTGCGCGCCGATGGCTCGCTGCTGGGCGTGTGGGATGTCGACAGTCCGAGTCTCGCGCGTTTCGATGCTGACGACCGCGCCGGCATGGAGGCGCTGTGCGCGGCGTTCATGGAAGCTGCAGGCTGAAGCGTCCCCGCGCCGCTCGTCACTCCGCGCGGATCGCGTCGATGGGACTCAAGGCCGCAGCCTGTCGCGCCGGGTAGATGCTGAAGGTGAGGCCGATCGCGCCACAGGCGATCGCCGAGAGCAGCACCGGCAGCGGCGCCCATGCGACTTGCCAGCCGGCGAACAGGGCGATCAGGTAGGCAATCAGGCCGCCGAACAGGATACCGATGAGCGAGCCCGCCGTGCAGATCACCACGGCCTCGCGCACGAAGCGCATGACGATGTCCTGGCGGCGCGCACCGATCGCGCGCAGCAAGCCGATTTCGCGGCGGCGTTCCAGCACGTTGGCGAGCATGATGTTCATGATGCCGATGCCGCCGACCAGCAGGCTCACCCCGGCGATTGCGCCCATCACGATGTCGAACATGCGCTGGGTTTTCTGGTTCTGCCGGAACAGTTGTTGTGGCACCACCAGCTTGAAGTCATCGGCGCCGCCATGGCTGCGGCTCATCAGCGCGCCCAGCACCCGCGCATCTTCGCCGAGCCGCGACGGGTCGTTGATGCGCAGCAGGAAGCGGTCGAGCGGGTCTTCCATGGGCTTGAACTTGAAGCGCGCGTGCGCGCTGGCCAGCGGCACGAACACGCGGTTGGAATCCGAACCCAGCGATACGCCCTCGAAACTGTCCTTGCCGAGGTCACGGTCGACCAGCACTCCGACCACCTGCAACCACACCTGGTTGACCTTGATGAGACCACCGATGGCATGGCCCTTCGGAAACAGTTCGCGCGCGGCCTGCGCACCCAGCACCGCGACCGCGGCCAGGCTGTCGTTGTCCGCTTGCGTCAGCGCGCGGCCTTGCGCGAGTTTCAGCGAGGCGAGCTGGAAGTAGCCCGGGCTGACGCCGCTGGCGAGGATGTCGCCGGCACCTGCGTCGGAAAATACCGAGTGCACGCTGATCCGTTTCACCGCGGCGAAGCTGGTGGCGCCGGGCACCACGTCCAACGCGGCGTGCGCGTCGGCGAGCGTCAGGCCCACGCTGCGTGCGCGAATTTCCTTCAGCGCATTGTCGTCTTCGGGCGAGTGCGCCTCGACGATCAAATTGTGCAGGCCGAGGCTCTCGACCATGTGCAGCGCCTCACGCCGGCTGCCTTCGCCGACGCCCTGCATCGCGACGATCGCGCCGACGCCAAAGATCAGGCCGAGCAACGTGAGGAAGGTGCGCAGCTTGCGCCTTGAGAGTTCTTCGATGGCTTCACGCCAGGGCGCCGGGATCGTCATGTGCCTTCCTGCTTGCGCGAGACATCCAGCAACACCTTGTCGCCTGCCGTCAATCCCTTCAGCACTTGCGAACGGGCCGGCCCGCGCACGCCCAGGGTGACCGCACGCGGAACGCTGCGGCCGCCTTCGCGCAGCTTCACGATCGGGTCGCCGTTGTTGCTGACGATCGCGAGGTTGGGAACGCTCAGCGCATGCTTGGCATCCAGCAACACCACGCGCGCGCTGAAGCGCTGGCCGGGCGTCCAGCCATAACGGCGCGCCACGGCGGCCGGGATCGGCGCCTTCATCGCAATGTATTTCACCGGGCTTTCGCGGCTGCGCGGCTTGGCAGTCGAGGCCACCCACGACAGTGTGGTGGTGGCGGTTTGCGCGGAATTGCCCAGCGGGTGCAGTTCCACGGTGTCGCCGGCGGTGATGCCCTGGGCTTCAAGCCCCGGCACCCACAACTCGGCTTCCAGCGCGGCGGGATCCGGCAGGCTGGCGAATTTGTAGCCCGCCCACAGCGTGCTGCCGATGTGTGGCGCGCTGCCGCTCCAGTCGGTTTTCAGCATCAGTACCCCGGCATGCGGCGCGCGCACTTCCAGCGCATCGAGATCGCTGCGCCGTTGCGTGGCGGTGAGTTCGAAGGTGGCGCGTTGCGCGTCGATCACGCCCAGCTCGGCCTTGCCGCGGATGCCGGATTGGCCGAGCCGCCAGTTGAGGATGCCCTGCTTGGTGGACAGGAAGTGTTCGTCCTGCACGCTGTCGAGGATCTGGTTGCGCGGCATCGCCAGCGTGCTGGCGTGCGAATAGCGCTCGGCGAGGCCCAGTTGCGTTTCGACCTCGGCCATTTCGACGTTCAGCTGGTCGCGTGTCGAGTCAATGTCCGATTGCTTGCCCGCGCGCGCCAGCGTATTGCGTTGCAGGTCCACCAGCGCTTCGGCGAGGTCCTGCTTGCTCTGTTGCGCCGAAAAGCGCGCAATCACGTCGCCCTTCTGCACCCGGCTGCCGTCGGGCAGGATCCACGCCAGTTGCCGCTGCGCGAATTGCTCGCCGGGCACCATCAGCGGGGTGGCGTGCACGGACTGCAAGTCACCCCGCGCCGTGACCGCGATCAGCAGCGGGCCGCTCGCGACCTGTTCGGTGACGAAGCCCTTGGGTGCGCTGTCGCCGCAAGCGGCAAGCGTGAGTGCCAGCATGCACGCAGCCGCGATGCGCACGCGGTGGCGGGATGGCCGCTCGCTCATGCCTTGCCTCCGCGCGCAGCCTTGATGTCCACCTGCACCGGTTGGCCGGGTTTCAATTTCGCGGCATGCGCATCCAGCGTGATCCGCAGGTCGACCACGGGCACCGGTTGCACCCGCGACTCGCTGTGCACGGTGGTGCCAATCAGCGCGACCTTGCCGGTGAGGATGCGATTGCCGCCGCCGGTCAGCAGCACTTGGACCGGCTGGCCGGCATGCACCCATTCGAGGTCGCGTTCGGGCAGGCTCGCGCGCACCACCAGCGTGTGAATGTCGGGAATTTCGCCGACCGACATCCCGCGCCAGACCTGCGAGCCGGTGTCGATCATGTCGCCGCTCCACGAGGTGTGGTGCAGGAACACACCGGCGCGCGGCGCCTGTACCGTCAATGACGCCAGCTCGGATTGCATCGTCGCCACTTGCCGTTGCAGGCGCGTGACGTCGCCGTCGGCGACGCGTTGCTCCGCGGCCCGGGCATCGGCATCGACCTTCGCGCGTTGCTCCGTCAGGGCGAGCCGGCGCTCGCTCTTGCGGCGCTCGATCCAGAGTTTGTTGTATTCCATCAGCGCCACGGCATCCTTCGGAATCGTGGTCTTGCGCGCGGCCTTCTGGGCATCCGCCGCGGCCTTGGCCACCGCCAGCGTGCTGGTGCGCGCGCGATCGGCGAGTTGCAGCTTGAGGTTGTCGCGGGCGCGAATCTTTTCGGTCAGCTGGCTCATCGTTGCCGGCAATTTTTGCGCCAGATCGCCGGCCGCAAATGTCACGATGGGTTCGCCCTGTTTGACCTGTGCACCATCGGCTACCATCTGGGTGACGTTCATCTGCCACAGGCCTTCCACTTGCGGCGGAATGATCGAGACCGAATCCAGCGCGTGGACTTCGCCGTCGGCATGGATCGTTGCCGGCGGGCCTATCGCCGCAGCACTTGGCGGCGCGTCCGTCGCGGTATCGACCCGCACGCTCATGCCGGGCAGCAGTTGCAAGGCCGCGGCGTTGCCATCGATCGCGATGTCGAGGGTGAAGTAGCGGCCGTCACCCCATTCCGGCTTGGGCTCGGACGCGCCGGAAATGCTGCGGATCGTGCCGGTCGCGTGCGCGGCGGGCAGGGCGTCGAAGTACAAGCGGACCTGCTCGCCCACTTTCAAGCCGCGGCGGTCGGGTTCCAGTGCCCACGCGCGCACCTCGCGGCTGCCGGTCGCCACCACTTCGCCGACCTTGGTGCCGGGATAGCTGGTGGAGCCCTGCTCGAAGCGGGTGCCGTGGTCGAACGAGTTGTCGCCTTCGAAGGCGTGCACCACCACGCCGTCCATCTCGGCGCGCACGGTCGCGCGATCGACCCACGATTGATAGAACCCGAGTTGCAGGGTCGCCTTCTTTTCCTGCAGCACGCCATCCGCGCGCCGGCGCGTCACCGCCGCCTGCGCCGCGGTGAGTTGTTCCTGCTTCAGGGTGACATCGCGCTGGTCGCTCTTGGCCGTGCCCTGGTACTTGTCGTAATCGACGGCAGCGATCAGGTTCTGCGGGATGCGCGCGTCGATCGCGGCTTCGTCACTGGCGGCCTTCGCGTCAACCAGCGCCAGCTCGGCATCGATGGCTTTCAGTTGCAGGTCGTCGATGTCCTTGGCGGTCTTGTCCTTGTCCTGCGCGATCTGGTCGCGCAACTGGCGCAGTTGCGAGGCCATGCTGCCGGCGTCGATGCTGAGCAGCGTGTCGCCCTTCTTCACCCGCGTGCCATCGGGCACGTAGGTGCGCAGCACTACCGGCGAGCTCATCGAGGGTGGCGTGAAGATGCCTTGCGCGTCAGACGAACGCACTGCGCCGGTCAACACCACCGCGGCGCACGGCAGTGCCGCCAGCGCAAGGGTCAGTGCCAGCGCAGCCTCAAGCCGCCAGCGCATCTGCGATCCTGCCGTCACGCAAATGGATTTGCCGCTCGGCTTGGGCCGCGACGTCACGGTCGTGCGTCACCATCACCACGGTCTGGCCGGTGGCGTGGATCTCCGCGATCAAGGCCAGCACGCCGGCCGCGCTCTTCGAATCAAGATTGCCGGTCGGCTCATCGGCCAGCAGCAAGGCTGGGCGCATCAGCAAGGCGCGCGCAATCGCCACGCGCTGCATCTGGCCACCGGAGAGCTGGTTGGGACGATGGTCGAGGCGCATCGTCATGCCCATGCGTTCCAGCAAGTCCAATGCGCGTGCGTGCAGCGACGGATCAGGCGTGCGCAGGAAGCGTTGTGGCAGCAGCACGTTTTCCAGCACGCTCAAGCGCGGCAGCAGGTGGAACGATTGGAACACGAAGCCGATCCGGCGGTTGCGAAAATCGCTGGCGCGCTCATCGTCGAACGTGGACACGTCCACGCCGTCAAGGCAATAACGGCCACTGTCGGGATGGTCGAGACAACCGAGGATGTTGAGCAGGGTCGACTTGCCGGAACCTGATGGCCCCGCGATCGCAACGTAACACCCGGCCGGGATCTCGAAGCTGACGCCATCGAGCGCGTGCACTGTCTGCCCGCCCACGTGGTAGTGACGGCGCAAGTTTTCCACGGTCACCATGGCTGTCGTGAAGCTCCCTGTGTCGTGTTGCGTGCCGCGGTCATCCGCAGATGAAACACGAGAGCCGGGGTGTCGCGCAAGTGGCGTCTTTCACCCACCCGTGGCGAAGCCCGGATACAGCGTCATGCCGCCATCCACGTAGATTGACGCGCCACAGATGTAGTCCGATTCATCCGAGGCGAGCCATGCCGCGACCTTCGCGATGTCGGCGGGCACGCCGATGCGGCCGTACGGGATCAATTTCTTGAGAGCGGTGGCAGCGCTGGCGGTGTCCCATGCGTTGCGGTTGATGGCGGTTTCGATCGCGCCGGGGCAGACCGAATTGACGCGGATCCTGTGTGGCGCCAACTCCTGCGCGATCGATTCCATCAGCTGCATGATCCCGCCCTTGGTGGTGGCGTAGTTGCAGTGGCCGCCCCAGGGAATTTCCTGATGCACCGAGCTGGTGAAGATGATCTTGCCGAGCGCGCACGAGACATCGCGCATGCCGCGGCGCGTGAACTCGCGTGCAGCCTCGCGCGCGACCAGGAAAGCGCCGGTGAGATTCACGCCGATCACCTTGTTCCACTGGTCCAGGGTCATGTCGACGAGATGCGCGTCGCGTTGGAGGCCGGCATTCGAGCACACGATGTCGAGCGTGCCGAATTGCTTGATGGCTTCAGCGAACAGTGCCTGCACGTCGCTCTCGCTGCTGACGTCGGCCTGGATCGCGATGGCTTTGCCGGCCCCGAGTTTGTTGATGTCCTCACAGATCGACTCGGCGGTTTCCGGCTGCACCACGTAGTTGACCACCACGTTGGCGCCGGCGGCGGCCAGCTCGCGCGCGATGCCCGCGCCGATGCCGGAGTTGGCGCCGGTGACCATGGCGTTCTGGCCGGCGAGGCGTTGTGGTGAGGGTTGGGTGTTCATGCGGTTCTCCTTTCATCGAAAGCAAAAGCACGGCCCGAACGAGCAACCATCCATGCTGCCGGGCGCCGGTGCGGCCATCCCTGGCCGCCCGTTCGCCGACGCGCGAGCTGCCACCGGCAGCTCGCAAGCGCGTCTGCTCACCCCAGCCACTCGCCGCTGAAACCGGCGCGCTGCAGGCCGAGTCTGATCGGCGCGCACTCGCGCATCTGTTCCCAGACCATGCGCGTGCGGTAGTTCTCGATCATCAGCACGATCGGGCCCTGGTTCAGCGCGAAGTGCCACGGCGACACCCACGCATGGACCTGCTTGCCGTCCAGCATGGTGCACGTCACGCCAGCGGTGTTGTCCTCGGGATACGACAAGTTGAACGAAGCGTGGAAGCCATAGCCAGCGGGGCTGTGGCCGACCAGGGTTTCCAGATGGCGGATCTCGTCCAGCACGATTTCCGGCGCGAACGGCAAGGATGCGATCGCTGCCCACGGCGAGATGGTGCCGTCGTCGGGCCCGAACGGCGCGCCGCGCGCGATGTAGTCGTAGAACTTGTGGTCGCGGCCGTGGAATTTCCCGGTCGCGTCGGCCGGGCCGTCGCTGGCAGTGAAGCCCCAGCAGTTTTTCTCGTAGCCGGTGAACTTGTGCGGGTTGCGGATCGCATACTGGCGGTGGACGTGGGTGGCTTCGCGGCTGTTGGCGAAGTAGTCGGTCTTTTTCGCGGCCATGGCCTCGTCCTGCAGGCCGGCAAGGTCGAGCCAGATGTGCGAGAACTGGTGGATGAACAACGGTCCCGCATACAACACTTCGCGGCCGTAGATGCGCTTCCAGCTGAAGGTGGACGTCCATGCGTGGTACGCGGCGGGCGTCACCGCGAATTCGGGCGCCGCCAGCGCCAGCACGTACAGGATCATCGCCTCGTTGTAACCGAGCCAGCGATTGACGAGAAAGCCCGATTCCGGCTTCCAGCCCAGCACGATCGCGTCCTGGCCGTTCTGCGCCCAGCGCCAGTCCACACGTGCGTAGATCGACTGCGCGCGTTCCCGCACTTCGCGTTCGGCGGCGCCATCGCCGGCGAAATATTGCGCAGCGTGCAGCATGCCGACCACCAGCAGCGCGGTGTCGATGGTGGACAACTCGCAATTCCACGCGCGTGTGCCCGTGTCGGCCTTCAGGAAGTGATAGAAAAAGCCCTTGTAGCCGACACCATCCTTCGCGCCGGATTGATCGGCCGCATCGAAGAAGCGTAGCGCCGCCAGCGTCAGCGCGAGCGCGTTGTGGTACAGCATCCAGCCACGCTCGACCGCGACCGGATAGCACGACAGCGCAAAACCGGCCGCGGCGATGCTGGTCGGCTGGCCGGGCTGGGTGGAATCGAGCACCAGCCCGGTCTCCGGGTTGGTGTAGCGCTCGAAATACCGGAAGGCCTTGCATTGCAGGTCATCCAGCATCGCATCATCGCTGTTCGCCATGCGCGTGGTGGCGCGTCGCCCGGTGACCATGTCGCGCTCCTAAGCCAGTGCCACGCGCACCGCAGCGATGCTGTGCGGGGGCAGGTTCAACTGGATGTCAAAGCCGTCGTCGTGCGCCACGATGGCGAGCGATTCGGAGTTCAGTTGCGATACCTGGTCCAGTTCGGCCACCTGTTTGGCGTCGAGATAATCGGGTGAACCCATGTCCACCCAAGCCTGGCGGCTGTTGCAGTGCGTGTCGTCCACGCGTTGCACGCTGGCGGCCTTGGCCTTGCGCGCACCCTGCACGTGCCAGGTTACGGCTTCGTTGGCGATGGCGTGGCGCGGGAAGGCGTGGTTGGTGAGCAACAGGTCGACATGGGTGTCGCCGGCGCGCACCGCCCACGCATCGACGGTCGGGTGCGAGCCTGCGACCGGCAGACGCGAATGGCCGAGGTGATGCAGCAATTGCATCGCGCGGTAGCTCGGCTTGGCGATGCCGTGGATGGTTTGCAGGCCAAAACTGCCGTGGAATGGAGTCGATGAGAAATAGTTTTCCTCGAAGATGTCGCTGAAGGTCCACCAGCTGTAGCAATGCACGAGATCGGCCACGTCCAGCATGTTCTTGAACAGGAACGCCGCAGCGTAAGGCTCATCGTGGTAAGGAAAGAACGGGTTGGACGACGAGCACCACTCGGTGTAGCAAAGTTTGCGATCGCCGACGGTCCGGCGCATCGCCTGCACGCGTTTGATCAGCACGTCGCGTGGCGCGTCGGAGAGCTGGGTTTCGGTGTCGTCGCCGGGCTTGCCCAGCGCGTCGGTGGGATAGTGGTGGGTCGAGACGAAATCCGCCGGCAGCTTGTTGGTCTCGCAGAAGGACAGGAACTGCGGCACCCATTCGTCGTTGGCGGTGGCCGGGCCGCCGACGCGCAGTTGCGCGTCCACGTTCTTGATCGCGTTCGCGGTGTATTGGTAGAGCTTGAAGTAGTCGGCCTGCGAACCTTTCCAGAACGCGTCGAGGTTGGGTTCGTTCCACACCTCGAAGTACCACGAGCGTACTTCGTCGGCGCCGTAGCGAGCGACCCAGTGTTTCACCAGGCGCGTGATCAAGTCCGCCCATTTCGCGTAATCGCGTGGCGGCGTGACGTTGGCCTTGTAGAAGAACACGATGTCGCCGCCGGTCTGCAGAGCCGTGGGCATGAATGACAACTCCACGAACGGCTTCATCCCGATCGACACCAGAAAGTCGAAGATCTGGTCGGCGTTGAAGAACGAGTACAGGTCCTTGTCGCACTCGATCAGGTAGGTGCCCATCTC
>DZCM01000086.1 GCA_022730295.1 Rhodanobacter sp.
CTGACCAGTTTCTGGGTCGGCCAGCGGCGCCGCCAGATCGGCATCCGCCGCGCGGTCGGCGCCACCCGCGCGCACATCATGCAGTACTTCCAGACCGAGAACTTCCTGCTCAGTACCGCGGGCGTCGCGATCGGCATGATCCTCGCGTTCGGCATCAATCTGTATTTGATGCGGCATTACCAGATGCTCCGGATGCCCTGGTACTACCTGCCCGCGAGTGCGATCGCGTTGTGGTTGCTCGGACAGTTGGCGGTGCTGGGGCCGGCCTTGCGCGCCGCCAACGTGCCGCCGGTGGTGGCGACGCGGGACGGGTGATGATGAATACCCCCTTCGGAACGAAGGGGGTCGCTGCCGCAGGCAGCGGGGGGATGTTGGTTCGGAGGCAAAAAGCCATCCCCCTCAATCCCCCTTCCTTCGGAAGGGGGAAGGCTTGAAACGGAGTGATTGAACATGTTCGGCTATTACCTTGATCTCGCGTTGCGCAGCCTCAAACGCACGCCGGTGCTCACCGGCCTGATGGTGCTGGCGATCGGCCTCGGCATCGGCGCGTCGATGACCATGCTCACGGTGTTGCACGTGATGACGCAGGATCCGTTGCCGGAGCGCAGCGCGCATTTGTACACGCCGCATCTCGATCCGCTGCCGATCAATTTCAAGACCGACCCGATGGGCACCAACCCGAACCAGAACCTGACGTGGCAGGACGCGATGGCGTTGCTGCACGCGCATCGCGCCACGCGCCAGGCAGCGATGGCGGGCACGGACTCGCTGCTGTGGCCGCAAAGGCCGGACTTGCAGCCATTCTTTGTCGATGGTCGATTCACCACGCAGGATTTTTTCGCAATGTTCGACGTACCCTTCCTCGAGGGCAGCGGTTGGACTGCCGAGGATGATCAGGCGGGTGCGCACGTGATCGTGCTGACGGAATCGCTGGCGCGCAAGTTGTTCGGCAGCGCAAATCCCATCGGACAAACCGTGCGGCTTGGCGCCAGTTACGCCGTGCCGCAAGGGTTCCGGGTGATCGGCGTAACCCCCGACTGGGCACCGGATCCACTGTTCTACGCCGACGCATCGGCCAGTTTCTACAGCGATGCCGACCAGTTCTTCCTGCCACTGTCACTGTCGGTGACCTCCCACAGCGAGACGGGACCCAACTTCGGGCTGACCGGGAACATATCCGGGTGGGGCACTTCCAACGGCGACAAGCTGCGCGACCCGGACACCACGTGGCTGCAATTCTGGGCGCAACTGGATACACCGGCGCAGGTGAGGGTGTATCGGAAGTTCCTGATCGATTACTCCGCCGAGCAAAAATCGCTGGGCCGCTTCCAGCGGCCTGCAACCAACGCGAAGCTGTACAGCCTGATGGGTTGGCTCAAGCACGAAAACCTCGTGCCCGATGACGTGCGTTTGCAGTTCTGGCTGGCGATCGGCTTTCTCGGTGTCGCCATGCTCAACATCGTGGCATTGCTGCTGGCCAAGTTCCTGCGCCGTAGCGGCGAGATCAGCGTGCGCCGCGCGCTGGGTGCGAAGCGGCGCGACATCTTCGTGCAGTTCGGCATCGAATCGGCATTGATCGGCGTGGCCGGCGGCTTGCTGGGGCTGGGCATTGCGCAGCTCGGCTTGTGGAGCATCCGCCAGCGTCCCGATGACTATGCGCATCTGGCGAGCATGGACCCGTCGATGCTGATTGGTACCGTGGCGCTGGCGATCGTCGCGAGCGTACTGGCCGGGTTGTTGCCCGCATGGCGCGCCTGTCGTGTGCCGCCGGCGTTGCAATTGAAGACGCTGTAACGGGAGACGCCCATGCAAATCCAGCCGATTCTCGCGACCCTGCGTCATCACAAATTGACCGCCATCCTGTTGACGCTGCAAGTCGCCTTGACCTGCGCGATCGTGTGCAACGTCGCTTTCATGATCCTGCAACGCGTGCAGCGGATTTCGCTTCCGGCCGGCATTGCCGAGAATGAACTGTCGGTGATCCACAGCCGGTTCATCGGCAACGACTCCGATCCGTGGGTGAAACAGCACAAGGCTGATCTGGAGCAGGCCGACTGGGCTCAGCATCAGGTCGATCTGGCGGCGCTGCGGGCGATCCCCGGCGTCGAATCCGTGGCCGCGGTGCGCTTTGCGCTGCCCTTGGACAAGGCCGAGTCCTCCTATGGCACCTGCCCCAGCAAGCAGGCGCTGGATCGGGCGATGCAACTCATGTCGATGCATGGAGCGGGCTGCATCGATGTCAGTGTTTACGATGGCTCGCCCGGCTTGATCACGACCTTGGGGTTGCATCTGGTCGAGGGCCGCGACTTCAGCCCAGACGAATACGTGCTTGGGCAGAAAGATCCGCCAGTCGCGATCATCAGCAATGCGCTGGCGCAGCACCTGTTCCCGGGGCAGAACGCGCTGGGCAAGGAGTTGTACGTGGGCAAGCGCATCATCCGCGTGATCGGCATCGTGGGCACCTTGTTGGCGCCCAACCTGCACGGCGCCAGCAGGAATGACGACACAATGATTTGGCCGCAGCTGGCGGAAAGTACCGGTGTGTTCTACGTGCTGCGCAGCGCGCCGCGGGACCGCGCGCGCATCCTGAGAGAGGCAAAGGCAGCGCTGCTCAAGCTCGGTCCCGGCCGCTACATCAACCCGAAGTACGTGGAGACGTATACCCAAATCCGCGCGCAATACTTCCAGCGCGACCGCACCATGATCGGGCTGTTGATCGCCTCGGCATTGGGGCTGCTTTTTGTAACGGCGCTCGGCATCACCGGGCTCGCCAACTTCTGGGTGGGGCAGCGCACCCGCAGCATCGGCATCCGCCGCGCGCTGGGTGCGACACGCGCCGATATTCTTCGATATTTCCAGACCGAAAACTTCCTGATCGTCACGGGCGGCATTGTGCTGGGCGTGATCCTCGCCGTCGGTCTGAACCTGCTGCTGATGAAGCATTACGAACTCTCGCGCTTGCCGTTGTGGTACTTGGCGATCGGTGCGATCGTACTGTGGCTGCTGGGACAACTATCGGTGCTGGGGCCGGCCTTGCGCGCCGCCAACGTGCCGCCGGTGGTGGCGACGCGTTCTGTTTGATGCGGCCTTCAATGCATTGGGCATTTTCGAAGCGAGGTGAAATCATGAAATGCAAACTGTTTGGAATTTTGCTGCTGGCCGGCGTCTGCGCGATGCCCGCCATGGCCGCAAGCCTGTCCGTGCAGCAGGACAATGGCAGGGGCAGCTTGAGTTGGCACGACGGCGATCACGCCTTGATCATGGAGTCGAGTGATCGAGAGGGCATCCGGGTCCTCGAAGCCCGGCCCGAGGGTGTGCTGGGTCTGCGCAGCTCCGACGTCGTCCTGGCCGTGGATGGCCATCCGGTGACACGCATCAGCGGGATGCTCGATCGGCTGCGCGCGAACAAACCCGCCAATGCCAGGTTGACCGTGCGCAGGGACGGCAAACCGCAAGTGGTGACCGTGGCTGTGCGCGATTACATGCGCTTCATGCCACCCAAACCACCCGCGCCACCCGTGCCTCCACCACCACCCGCGCCGCCACCGGCGCCGCCCGTCAGTGGGTCATGATGCTTGCTAACATGACGGCTGTCCGTACAGGCACCATTTGATGCAGGCCACGACCGAAAATACATGCGCACCGTATTGATCGTCGACGACCAGGCCGCAGTGCGCGAGGCGCTGTCGCTGTTGCTTTCGATCCATGACATTCGGCCGCTCACGGCGAGCATGCCCGATGAGGGTTTGGCGTTGCTGGCGCGCGGCAACGTCGATCTCGTGATCGCCGACATGAACTTCAGTGCCGACACCACCTCGGGCCAGGAGGGCGTGGCGTTGTTCCATGCGATCCGCGAGCGGCATCCGGATTTGCCGGTGATCCTGCTGACCGGTTGGACGCACCTGGAAACCGCGGTGCAATTGGTCAAGGCCGGCGCGGCCGACTATCTGTCCAAACCGTGGGATGACGCCAAGCTGCTGGCGACGGTCGAGAACCTGCTGGAACTGGCCGAAAACGCGCGTTCCGGCGAACGCGCGCGCATCACGCGGCGCCGCCGTCGCGAGGCGCTGGAACGCAGTTACGACCTGCGCGGCATCGTGTTCGCGTCCGACGAGATGCTGCGCGTGCTGGAACTGGCGTGCCAGGTTGCGCGTGCCGAGGTGCCGGTCGTCGTCACCGGTCCAAATGGTGCGGGCAAGGAACGTATCGCGGAGATTTTGCATGCCAATTCGGCCGTTCGCGACAAGCCGTTGGTGACGGTCAATTGCGGCGCGCTGCCGAGTGAGCTGATCGAGGCCGAACTGTTTGGTGCCGAAGCGGGTGCCTACACCGGAGCGACGCGTGCGCGCGAAGGCCGTTTCGAGGCTGCCGACGGCGGCACGCTGTTCCTCGACGAAATCGGCAACCTGCCACCAGCGGGACAAATGAAATTGCTGCGCGTGCTGGAGTCGGGCGAGTTCGAGCGGCTGGGATCCACGCGCACGCGCAAGGTCAAGGTGCGCGTGATCAGCGCGACCAATGCCGATCTTGCCGCGTTGATCCGCGACGGCAGGTTCCGCGAGGATCTGTTCTACCGTCTCAACACGATCGAAATAGCATTGCCGCCGCTGGCTGAGCGCAGCGAGGATATCCTGCCGTTGGCGGAACATTTTCTCGACGATGGCGCGGTGCTGTCGGACGATGCGCGCGACGCACTCGCTGCCTACCCGTGGCCGGGCAACGTGCGCGAGCTCAAGAACACCATCGAGCGCGCGAAGTTGCTGTGCGGCCGCGAGGACATCAGCGTGGCGAATCTTGGTCTGCCGATGGTGGCTCCCGGCGCAACGCGCAGCCTGGACGACCCGTCACGTGAGGCCGTGGAAGAAGCGTTGCGCAAAGCCGGTGGCGTGATCAGCCAGGCGGCGCGCACGCTCGGACTTTCGCGACAGGCTTTGTATCGGCGCATGCAGCGCTTCGGGATTCCCACGGAGGGGTGATGGGCCACTCTCCGGCACGGTTGCGCTTTTCTTCCCCCTTCCGCAGGAAGGGGGACCGAGGGGGATGGCTTCGGTATGACGTGGCAACATCCCCCCGCGCGCGATGCGCGCGACCCCCTTCCCATGGAAGGGGGTAATCGCCCATGCGCTACTCCTCGCTTGAAGGCAAACTTGCGCTCTTGCTGGTCGGTACGGCTGTGCTGGGCGCGGGGCTGGCGGCAACGTTGACCGCGTGGACCGGCAGCGCGTGGCTTGGTGCGGTAGTGGCAATCGTCGTTTGGCTGCTGCCGCTGGCGTGGATTTCACATGCGGCAATGCAGCCGGTGCGGCGGCTGCTGCGCGCGCTCTCCGGCAGCGTCGCCAGTTATCGCGATGGTGACTTCAGCATCTCGCTGCGAACGCGTCGCCGGGACGAGCTGGGCGCCTTGATCGAAGCGCACAACGAGTTGGGGCATGCCTTGCGCGAGCAGCGCCAGAACCTTGCCCAGCGTGAACTGATGCTCGACACGGTGGTCCAGCATTCGCCGACCGCACTGATCCTGACCGACGCCAGCGACCACGTGGTATATGCCAACTTGGCTGCGCGGCACTTGTTCAACGAGGGCAAGAGTCCGGCCGGCATGCTGTTCGAGGACTTGTTGGCGAACTGCCCCGAGCCGATGCGGCAGGCGCTGGCCGCCAGCGAGGACAGCCTGTTCGGTGTCGAGATGGGCAGCGATGAGGAATATTTCCACCTTTCGCGACGTGATTTTCGACTGCAGGGCCGGTCCCATCAGTTGTATCTGGTGCAGCGCATGACGCGCGAATTGTCACGCCAGGAAGTGGCGGTGTGGAAGCGGGTCATCCGGGTGATCAGCCACGAGCTCAACAATTCGTTGGCGCCGATTTCATCGCTGGCGCATTCGGGTGCGGAGCTGGCGCGGCGCAACGATCTTGCGCGCCTGCCCCAGGTATTCGAAGGCATCGGCGAACGCGTGCGGCACCTGCACGCTTTCACCGCTGGCTACGCGAGTTTCGCGAAATTGCCGCAACCGAATCCGGCGCCAGTCGCGTGGGCGGCGTTCCTGGAATCCCTGAAGCTGCACTGCGAGTTCCGCCTGACCGGCGACGTGCCGGCCGATCAGGGGTACTTCGATGCCACGCAGATCGAGCAGGTGCTGATCAACCTGATCAAGAACGCGCACGAGGCGGGTGGCGCCGCCGACGAGGTGGCCGTGTCGATTGCGCGTGGCTTGCACAACTGGCGCATCGCAGTGGCCGATCGCGGCCCCGGCATGACCGACACGGTGCTGGCGCAGGCGTTGTTGCCGTTCTATTCCACCAAACGTTCCGGCACCGGGCTGGGCCTGGCGCTGGCGCGCGAAATCGTGGAGGCGCACGGCGGGCGCATCGGGCTGGCCAACCGCGAAGGCGGCGGCTTGCGGGTGACGGTGTCGCTGCCCGCGGCGTCGTTGCAAAGGGCATCGCCGCAAGACTAGCTATACTGCCCCGAGCCTTGGCTGAGGGAGCAGTTACATGGAAATCATTGTTGCCGTCGTCGTGGTGGTGGTGGCGATCATCGTGCTGGCGAAGTGGGTGCGGATCGTGCCGCAGGGTTGGGAGTGGACGGTGGAGCGCTTCGGCAAATACACCCGCACGCTGGCGCCGGGCTTGCACTTCCTGATGCCCTTCATCTACGCGATCGGCCGCAAGATGAACATGATGGAGCAGGTGTTGGCGGTGCCCTCGCAAGACGTCATCACCAAGGACAACGCGGTGGTGCGGGTCGACGGCGTGGTGTTCTACCAGGTGCTGGATGCGGCCAAGGCGGCGTATGAAGTCGCGACGCTCGAGCAAGCCATGCTCGCGTTGGTGATGACCAACATCCGCACCGTGCTGGGTTCGATGGACCTCGACGAGAGCTTGAGCAAGCGCGACGAGATCAACGCACGCTTGCTGCGAGTCGTCGACGAGGCGACCCACCCGTGGGGCGTCAAGGTCAACCGCATCGAGATCAAGGACATCAGCCCGCCCAAGGACCTGGTCGATGCGATGGCGCGGCAGATGAAGGCCGAGCGCGAGAAGCGCGCCAACATTCTCGAGGCCGAGGGGTTCAAGCAGGCCGCGATCCTGAAAGCCGATGGCGAAAAGCAATCCACCATCCTGGCCGCCGAGGGCAAGAAGGAAGCGGCATTCCGCGAGGCCGAAGCGCGTGAACGGCTGGCGGCGGCCGAGGCCAAGGCGACCGATCTGGTGTCGCAGGCCATTTCGAACGGTAACTTGAACGCCATCAATTACTTTGTCGCCACCAAGTATGTCGAGGCCTTGAAGGCCATGGCGGCGTCGCCGAACCAGAAGATGCTGATGCTGCCGTTCGAGGCGACCGGCATCCTCTCGTCGATGGCGGGCATCGCCGAAATCGGCAAGGAAGTGCTGGCGAAGAATGCGGCGCCACCGCCGCCGCGCGGCGGAGCGCAGTGACATGTGGGGGCTCGCCGTCCATTACTGGTGGTGGGTGCTGGCGCTGCTGTTGCTCGCGGGCGAAGTGATGGCGCCCGGATTCTTCATGTTGTGGATCGGCATCGCCGCGGCGGTGATGGGTGTGGTGACCTGGGTGCTGCCGGGCCTGGACGTGCTGACGCAGGCCGTGTTGTTCGTGATCCTCGCGTTCGTGTCGTGCCTGGTCTATTGGAGGTTCATCCGCCAACGCCTCGCCAGCGGTGACGATCCCGCCGGGCGCACGCTCAGCCGGCGCGGCGAACAGATGATCGGCCAGCGGTACGTGCTGGTCGAAGCCATCGTCAACGGCCGTGGCAAGGCGAAAGTCGGCGACGGTCAGTGGCTGGTGGCGGGACCGGACCTGCCGGCCGGCGCCGAAGTCGAGGTGGTCGCCGTGGATGGCGCGATGCTGAAGGTGCGCGCGGTGCCATGACGTCGCGCATGCTCCGGGTGCGCGCATGAGCGGTGCGCAGGCGGTGCTGTCGGCGGCGCTCGGGGAGCAGCCGCCCGATACACAGCGCCGCGCACGCATCGGTTTCGTGGTCGAACTGGCGCGGCGCCTGCATCAGTACGGCGCCGCGGCTCCGCGCCTTGAGCAGGCGATCGGCAATGTTTCGCAGCAACTTGGCCTGGTCTGCGACGTGCTGTCCACGCCGACGTCAATCGTGCTGTCCTTCAGTGCAGCGGGTGGCGACGGCATCGCTGACGTCACCCAGGTGGTGCGGATCGCGCCCGGGGATGTGAACCTCGCACGCTTGTGCAGGGCCGATGAAATCGCCGACCGCGTCGCCGATGGCAGCTTGGTGCCGCGCGAGGGCATGACGCAATTGCATGCGCTGGGGCGGCCCTTGTCGCGTCCCGCCTTGTGGGCGACGGTGGTCAGTTATGGCTTGTCCGCAGCCAGCGTTGCGGTGCTGTTCCACACCTCGTGGCAGGATGCGCTGGTTGCCGGCGTAATCGGGTTGGTGATCGGCGCGATCATGGTGGCGGGCTACGGGCGCCCGCGCTTGTCCGTCGCCAATGATGCCATCGCAGCGCTGGTCGCGACCTTCATCGCAACCATGGTCAGCGCATGGCTGGAACCGCTGGCGCTGAAGATCGTCGTGCTCTCGGCGTTGATCGTGCTGGTACCGGGCATGTCATTGACCAATGCAGTGCGCGAGCTGACCAGCCAGCATCTCGCGTCCGGTGTGGCACGCTTTGCGGGTGCGGCGGCCACGATCCTGAAGCTGACTTTCGGCACCATCGCGGCGGCGCAGGTTTGCGCGATCGCGCACATCGTTCCGGCCAGTCACACCTTGCCATCTTTGCCTTTGTGGTGCCAATGGCCGGCGTTGGCCGTGGCCGCGGTGGCGTTCGCGATGCTGTTCCAGACGTCGCTGCGTGATTATCCGCTGGTGCTGGCCGCGGTGATCGTGGGTTACCTGGTGACGTATTGGGGCGGCAATGCGATGGGCGCGCCGTTTGGTGTGTTCATCGGCGGTTTGGTGCTGAGTGCGGGCAGCAATCTCTACGCACGCTACATGCATCGTCCCGGCGCGCTGGTGCGCGAACCCGGCGTGTTGTTGCTGGTGCCTGGCAGCGTGGGTTTTCGCAGTGTCACCGACCTGCTCAACAACCAGATCGCGAGCGGGTCCCACATCGCAGTCCTGTTGGTGACGTTGCTGATTTCACTGGTGGCGGGACTGCTGTTCGGAGACCTGCTGATAGCGCCGCGTCGCAGTTTGTAAATGGCGAAGCGGCCGCGCGTCCCACTTCCCCCTTCGGCACGAAGGGCGGAGCGAAGCGAACGCGCGCGAAGCGCGACGAGGTGGATGGCTTTTCCGTACTGCGCCAAAGCGCTGGAATCGAACACATCCCCCCGCTGCTGCGCAGCGATCCCCTTCCTGCGGAAGGGGG
>DZCM01000017.1 GCA_022730295.1 Rhodanobacter sp.
GGCGACGCGCTCGGCTTCGGCTTGCTCGGCAGCGACACGTTCCTGTTCGGCCTGCTCAGCCGCAAGCTGCTCTTCCGCTTCGCGCATGGCGCGCGCTTCGGCATCTGCCTCTACGTCGCGCGTGTCCAGACCCGCCAAGGCAGCCGCTTCGGGCGTTACCTCGGCAACAGGCACGGGCATGACGGGCTGACCAAGGTGATGACGTGACTCGCCCAAGGGGGCCGCTTCTGGCCAGCGGTCGCGCAAGGCCTCGACCCGCTCGGTCAGGACAGTGCTATCGGGCACATCCGGCACCGGCGCATCGAACTGCGCCATCACGTGGTCGGTCATCGCGACGGCGTCGCGCACCGCGTCGCAGCCCTCGCGATCGAGCGGCGCGTCTGCGCTGCGCACCCGGCGCATCCACACTTCCATCGGACCCAGCATGCTGGACAACGAATCGATGCCAACCATGGCGACTGCACCATGCAGCGTATGCACGGCGCGCACCAGTTCGTCGTCCACGGCTACATCATGGTTGCCGTTGCGGACAAGGTATTCACGCAAACTGCCCAAATGCTGGTCAACTTCGGTGCGCAGCACATCGAGCAAGATCGGGTCCACCACCGGCAGGCCCGACTCCGGCGCGGTAATGACGGATACTGGCGCGGCCGGCGCGGGCGCCGGTGCCGCCACCACCGCCTCGGCTTGCGGCACCCAGCGACGGGCGGTACGGACAAGCGTCCGGTAACCCTGCACGAAGTCTGCAACTCGCGCCGGCTCGCCAGCGGCGAGCTTGTCGGCCGCCTGCATGATTGCGTCCAGCGGCGGGTCCAACGTGACCGGCTCACCCTGCAATCCGGCGTGCAATTTCGGCAACGCCGCTACTGCGGCATCCACCAGGCCCTGTACGTTGGCGTCCGGCTGGATGGTGTGGTCGAGCACGCGGTTGAGCATGTTCTCGACCTTCCAGCTGAACTCGCCCAAAGCCAACGCGCCCACCAGACGCCCCGAACCCTTCAGGGTGTGGAATGAACGCCGCAAGTTCTTGAGTGCGTCCAGGTCGTCCGGATTGGATTTCCACGCCGGCAGGTTGACGCTGATGTTGGCGATTTCCTCGCCGACTTCCTCGACGAATACCTCGCGAATTTCCTCGTCGATTCCAGCTGCGTCCTGAAACGTGGTGTCAACGACTTCGCCATCGCCTGTAAAGGGTTCAAGCACTTCTTCCTCGACATCGACCCACTTGCCAGGACCCACTCCCGGCAGCACCAGCGGCTCATCGGCGGGAACCACGTGTGCGGCGGGCTCAGCCAGCTGCACGGCGTGCGCCTCGGTCGCGGCAACGGGCGACTCGACCTCGACGGCAGCTGCCGGTGCGGCAGCGGTGCCGGTTCCAGCCGCCGCTTCGATCGCGGCAACCCCGGCGCGGCGCTCCGGCACCGGCCAGTAATGCAAGGCTTCCAGGCTACGCTGGGCGCCAGCAAGAAGCTGGTCGTTGCTGGCACTGGAATCGCGCCCGATTTCCAGGTAGTACTCGACGCCCGCCAAGGCATCGGCCAACAAGTCCATCTCATCGACCGTGGGTACCGTCCGGTCCATGACCAGTTCGTTGTCGATGTAACGGTCGATGCCGTCGACCAGCCCCGCGGGCCGTTCCAGATTGAGAATCCGCAACGCGCCGCTGACTTCGGCCAGCATTTTCGGCACGCCAGCCAGGCGCTCGTGCGCCCATGCCGATTCGATGAAGGCAGTCAAGGCATCCTTGACGCGGCCGAGGTTGGCGCCGGCTTCGCGCATCAGCGCACGCATGATCTTGCGCGCTTCACTGGTCGGCAGCGAGGACTCATTGTCCTCGGGCGCGCCGAGACTTTCGATATGTTCGTCGAGCGAGGCATCGACGTACAACAAGGCGCTGGCGACATCCAGCACGGTTTCCGGCTTGGGCTCGCGCTTGCCGTCGATGATCTGGGTGATGGTCTGGCGCTGCTCGCCGATCATCCGCGCGGGACCTTCCAGACCCAACATCGTGAGGGTGTCGGCCACGCGCTGCAGCGTGTCGAGGTGCGGCACCAGCTGCTGTTTGTCACGTTCGTCGCGACGCAGGAAGATGTCCAGCCCTTCCTTCACACGCAACAGGTCTTCGCGGACCGCCTTGGCAACGGTGTCCAGCAGCGCGCGATTGCGCCCGGACATCGTGCCGCGCGCGCGTTCGAGTTCCTCGGCGGTCGGCAGCACCCGCTCCAGCGCGAACGCATGGAACACATCGTTGCTGCGCCCTTCGCCGGGCTTGGCGTGCGCGATGAAGTACAACAGTGTACGCGTGAGTTCGTGCGAATCTTCGTCGTTGCAGACGTCCTCGCCCTGATCCTGCATTTTGCGGATGGTGCGATCGAGCTGGCCAAATTGCTGGCGCAGGCTGGCCGCGTGCTGGTCCAACCGGCCCTGTTGCAGCGCCTCCACCACACCACCGGCGACCCACCACAACCTGCGCGCGGACGCGCTGTGGCTGATCAACAACAGTTCGTCCATGCATCCGCGCATGACCGCGAAATCGGGTGCGTGGCCCTGGGTCCATGCCAGCAATTGCACCTGGAAACGCAGGCGCACCTGGGTGGTGCGCTGGCGCAGGTCGGCAAAGGGAAACGCTGCGCGCGCACCGGCTGCCTGCGGCGGCAACGGGCGCTCGATGTCGGGGTGGAACAGGACGCGCTCGTCGACCGGCGCGGCTGCGCGTGCATCGCGCATTTCATTGATCAGCGGCAACAGGACGATCGGTATGTCCTTGTGGCCGGTTTCGATAAGGTCGAAGTAATCGGGCAACTGCACCAGACCGCGCATCAACGCGCCGAAAGCCTCGTCGCGCTTGGCGACGTGCTCATCGAGCAGGTTCTGCGCGAGATGTTCCATCTCCTGCGCAAGCTCGGCGGCGCCGTACAGCTCGACCATTCGCAGCGTGCCGAGCACCTGGTGCAGCAGGTCGATGCAACTTTGCATCGAGGCTTTGTCAGCGGGAGAGTCCGAATAACTCTCCAGTGCCAGCCGCGCCTCCGACAGGATCTGGTCGATCTGTGGCTTGACCCAGCCGAGGGTCGAGAATTCGAGGTGTTCTTCGAGTCGCATCGTCGGTTTCCGCGCAGCGCCGCTTGCCATCCTCCCCACTCCATCGGGCGCGAGGGAAGCCACGCCAGCCGCGCCGGTCGTCGTGGACATCATGTCGTCGCCCGTCATCATGGCCCGTCCCGCCCGTTATGCCGGCAACTTGAAGTCGGCCACCGAACGGCGCAGCTCCTGGGCCAGTTGCGCGAGGTTGCCGATCGACTCGGCCGTCTGGCTCGCACCCACCGACGTTTGCGTGGTGATCTGCTGAATCGAGCTCATCGTCGACGAGATGTTGGTGGCCGCCGCGGACTGCTGCTTGGCGGCGCTGGAAATGCCCTGAATCAATCCGGCGAGGTTGTTCGACACCTTTTCGATTTCGCCCAGCGCGGTACCGGCATCCTCGGCCAGACGTGCACCGTTCACCACCTGCGTCGTCGTCTGCTCCATCGAGCTGACCGCCTCGACCGTATCGGACTGAATTGTCTGCACCAGCGTTTCGATACGCTTGGTGGCGCCCGTTGCGCGCTCGGCCAGTCGCTGCACTTCGTCCGCGACCACCGCGAAGCCGCGGCCCGCCTCGCCCGCCGAAGCCGCCTGAATGGCCGCGTTCAGGGCCAGAATGTTCGTTTGCTCGGCGATGTCATTGATCAGTTCCACGATCGAGCCGATTTCCTGCGAGGACTCACCCAGCCGCTTGATGCGTTTGGAAGTTTCCTGGATCTGCTCGCGAATCGAATCCATGCCCGAGATCGTCTGGCGCACGATCAAGGCGCCGTTGGAGGCAATCTGCACCGAACGCTGGGCCACTTCCGCGCTATCGGCGGAGTTCTTGGACACCTGGTCGATGGACACCGCCATCTCGTTGATCTTGGCCGAGGCCGAGGTGATCTGCTGGGCCTGCTGGTTGGCGGCGTCCGCCAGATGCTTGGCGGTGGCCTGCGTTTCCTGGGCTGCCGACGACACTCGCACGGCGGTCTCGTTGATGGTGGTCACCAACGAACGCAGCGCTTCCACGGCGAAGTTGACGGAGTCCGCGATCGCACCGGTGATGTCTTCGGTCACCGTCGCCTTCACCGTCAAATCGCCTTCGGCGAGCGTACCCATTTCGTCCAGCAGCCGCATGATGGCTTGCTGGTTGCGTTCGTTCAGGCTGCGGCTGTCGGCCGAACGCTTACGCTCGGTACGGATGAAGTTGACTGCCAGCAAGATCGCCAACACGCCCGCCGCGATGGCGCCCAGAAGGCCCCACCACACGTTCGGGAACGGACGCGTCTGCGGCAGTTTGGCGATGCCGTTGGACACGTTGTTGGCCTTCAACAACACGTCCTGTGAATCCACCGAGGCCTGGGTCGCGGCGTTCTTGACGGTCACCAGCGTGGGCGCCGCGGCAATCACCTTCTGCACCGGCGCTTCCAGGCCATTCCACGACTTCTGCACGTCGCCGAGGATCTTGGCCACTTCACCCGAGCTACCGTCGGCCAGTTGCTTCAGGGTCGCGCCGTAGTTGGTGGAGTCGAGGGCGAGGCCGTTGGCGGCGGACGCCGAGTCGGCTCCGCCCTGCAACACGTCACCCACGCGACGGATCAGGCGGTCGCCGGAAACCAACAGCTGCGAGGCGGTGTAGATCTGCGCGGAGGAACCCTTGGACTGCAGAATGCTGATGACCTGGTTGATCTTCGAGTTCAGGTTCGGCATCTGCTGGCTGAAGGTGGCAGCCTGTGAAGCCGAATCGAGCACCGCGCCCCGGTTCGCCTGAATCTTGCCGAGATCATTGTCCAGGACATTCCAGGAATTGCTGAGCGCGGCCATCTCGCTGCGTACGCCAATCGCGTCGCCATAGGCAGGCAGCCCGTTCGATGGATCGCCGCCGTTGAGATGCTGCACCGCCGCGGCGATCGCGCCACGCGTACTGGCGAGCTCCTTGAAGGCATCGATGTTGCCGTTCGCTGATTGCAAGGCGAAGTTCGCCACCTGCTGCGAGTTCACCTGGATATGCGTGGTGAGCTGCGCTGCCGCGCGGTCCTGGCTGTCGTGCCGGTTCAACAGGAAAAAGTCCACGCCGGCGAGGATGATCGACGCCAGCAGCAGGATGATCAGCCAGGTTTGCAGGGACGCCCGTTCGCGTGCCGCACCGGTATTCGCGCTCATGATTGCCACCTCATTGCAGTGTCTGTCGTTTCTGTTGTCGATTCGGAGCGGCTGTTGTTGAAAGTCAGGCCAGGGATGGCCGTTCTGATGTTCATCGTCTGCAACCCCTCCAATACTCAAAAACACCCAACGAAACTGCGATCACGGAAGATCGCACAACTAGAGCCCCGCGTGCTGGAATTCCGGCGTGCGCGTCAACTCCACCATACTGAACCGCCCCAGCCGCGCCGCCGCAGTCGTCACGTTTTCGGTAACGAAACGCGCGAGACCGGGATCGGCTTCACCCTCGGCCCCGGCGCGGTCGGCATCGGTGAGGTTGCGTTGCCCGAGCAGCTCGTCCACCAGCAGGCCGACGTTGCCGCCGCTCTGGCGCACCACCAGCACCCGCGTGCGTCCAGTGACGTGCACACGTTGCCCGAACAGAAATTGTTTGAGATCCACCAGCGCGATGAGGTTGCCGCGCACGTTGGCGACGCCGAGCAACCAGGCGCGCGTGGCGGGAATGCTGGTGACCGGCGGAGGCACCATCAGGATCTCGGTGATCTCGTCGATCCCGCAGACGAAGTGCCGCTCGCCCACGCGAAAGCCGATCGCACGCCACAGGCCGGGCGCTTCGATCTGCTCGGGCACGCCCGGATCGTGCTCAAGGCTGCGCTGTTCGTAATCGGCCAGCAATGCATACGCACCCTCGGGCTGCGCGTCGATGAATTCCTGCTCCGCCGGGAACGTCGCATCGGCGGCATGGCCCTGCTGCGTTTTCTGGCGGCGTTTCTTGCTCATGCGTCGATCAACCCTTGGCGGGGAGGTACTTGGTGACGTTGGCGACCAGATCCTTTTCGCTGATCGGCTTGACCAGCACGTCCTTGGCGCCCTGGCGCAAGCCCCACATGCGGTCGGTCTCCATGTTCTTGGTGGTGACGATGACCACCGGAATGGCGCTGGTTGACGGATCCTTGGTGAGGCTGCGGGTGGCCTGAAAGCCGTTCATGCCGGGCATGATCACATCCATCAACACCAGATCGGGCTGTTCCTTTTGGGCCGCCGCAATACCGGCCTCGGCTGTCGCCGCCGCGCTGACCTTGTGCCCCGCCCGCTCCAGTGCGCCGGAAAAAATCTTCACGTCGGTGGGCGAGTCGTCGATGATGAGTATGTTTGCCATGAATGCTCTCTCTGGCACGCCGCCGCCTCCGGCGCGGCGTCACTTGGCGGTTGCAGGCACGCGCACGTGCTGCCGGATCGCTCCCAGCAGTTCGTCGCGCGTGAAAGGTTTGGTGAGGTACTGCTCGGAACCCACGATCCGCCCGCGCGCCTTGTCGAACAGGCCATCCTTCGAGGACAGCATGATCACCGGCGTGCTGCGGAAAACGTGATTGTTCTTGATCAACGCACAGGTCTGATAGCCATCCAGCCGCGGCATCATGATGTCGACAAAAATGATGTCGGGCCGAAGGTCGGAAATCTTCGCGAGCGCCTCGAAGCCATCAACGGCCGTCAGCACCTCGGCACCCTCCTTTTTGAGCAGGGTTTCGGCGGTGCGGCGAATGGTCTTGGAGTCGTCGATGATCATGACCTTGAGTCCGGTCAGACCATCGGGATTGACGTTGTCGTTCACGGTTATGGATTCCACCTCGCAGGAGGCGATGAGGCTGCATGCAACATGCATGCCGCACCGCGTGTCATGTGTGACGGCTATCACGACGATTGCCTCAATCACTCCCTCGTCATAACCCGGAATCCGCGCCCCCGGCCACGCACCCCGGTTGCCGTCTCTGGCTACACCAGCCGCCTGTGCCAAGATACACCAAGCGCACGCCCTTGGAACCCCCATGACACAAACCGTTGCGGTGTTGATGGACCCCATCGCCGCCATCCACCCCGAAAAAGATACCACCCTCGCACTGTTGCTGGAGGCTGCCCGACGCGGCTACGCGCTGCAGTACATGTTGCAGGGCGACCTCGCCGTGCGCGATGGCGTGGCGTGGGCGCGGCTGGCGCCATTGGATGTTCGCGACAGCCGCTCCGACTGGTTCACGCTCGGCGCAGCCCGCTGGCAACCGCTGGCACAGGCCGCCGACATCGTGCTGGCGCGCAAGGACCCGCCCTTCGACACGCAATTCCTGTACGACACGCTGGTGTTGGACCTGGCCGCGCGCGCGGGCGTGCGGGTAGTGAACAATCCCCAGGCCTTGCGCGATTTCAACGAAAAACTGGCCGCGCAGTGGTTCCCGCAATGCTGCACCGCCGCACTGGTGGCGCGCGATCGCGCCGAACTGCGACGCTTCGCCCGCGAGCACGGCGAGGTGGTGCTGAAACCGTTGGATGGCATGGGCGGACGCGGCATCTTCCGCTCGCGCGGCGACGACCCCAACCTCAATTCGATCCTCGAAACCCTGGCTGGCGACGACCGTCACTTCGTGATGGCGCAGAAATTCATCCCCGCGATCAGCGCCGGCGACAAACGTATCCTGGTCATCAACGGCGAACCCGTGCCGTATGCGCTCGCCCGCATCCCGCAAGGCACCGATTTTCGCGGCAACCTCGCAGCCGGCGGCAAGGGTGTCGGCCAGCCGCTCTCGGATCGTGATCGCTGGATTGCGGCAGAAGTGGGTCCGGAATTGCAGCGGCGCGGCATCGTGCTGGCGGGGTTGGACGTGATTGGCGATTACCTCACCGAAGTCAACGTCACCTCGCCCACCTGCGCGCGCGAGCTGGATTCGCAATTCGGGCTTGACATCGCGGGGCTGGTATTCGATGCGATCGAGTCGGGCGCGACCCGAGGTGCGATGGTGTGAACGCGGCCGTGGTCAACATGGAACACGCTGCCGGCAGCGGTGACCGGATGGGCGTGGCGTTGCTGTTTTCGCTGATGCTGCACGCGATCCTGATCCTCGGCATCAGCTTCGGCTTCGCCAAGCCCGCGCCCAGCCTGCCGACGCTGGACGTCACCTTGATCAACACCTCGAACGCGGAAACGCCCAGGAAGGCGGACTTCCTCGCGCAGGCCAACAATGCCGGCGGCGGCAACAGCGACAAGGCACACCGCCCCGGCGCGCCATTTTCCGGTCCCTTGCCGGTAACCCAGGCAGGTATCGCGCCGATCCCGATGATGCCGGCAGCGCCGCGCGAGCAAACTGCCAGCGGCGCACACGTGGTCATCACGCGTGGCGCGTCGCAACTGCAAGTAGCGCAACAACGCGATACGCGAGCTGAGCCCCACGCATCCGAACGGGTGGCGGCCATTCCGGTGAAGCAGCGGCTCGACGCGGCGCGGCTGGAACAGGAATGGCGCGAAGCGAAGGAGGCGTACGCGCGGCGTCCACGCAAACGCTATATCTCGGCCAACACACGCAGCGTGGCGGATGCCGCCTACCAGGTTGCGTGGGTGCATCACATCGAGCGCGTGGGCAACCTCAATTATCCGGATGCTGCGCGCCGGCGCGGCCTGCACGGCGACGTGATGCTGACGGTTGTGATCGATACGCATGGCCAGGTGCGCGGCGTGACCGTCAACACAAGTTCCGGCTATCCGGTGCTCGACAACGCGGCCATTCGCATCGTGCACCTTGCCGCCCCGTTCCCGCCGATCCCGCGCGAAAAGGACGCCTCCGGGCACCGCATTACCGAACTGTGGATCACCCGCGTATGGCAATTCCTGCCGGGCGACCACCTGCAGACCCGCGGTGTCCCGCCACCGTGAGCGACGCTGTGGCAGCGTACAATGCCGCCATGGCCAAACCACCCGCCAAATCCCCATCAGGGCGCCGTCCGCGTCGACCATCAGGCAAGGCGTCCGCGCGCAACAAAGCCCGGGTAGCCACCGCGGCGCCTGACTCGCTCTCCGCAGCCGCCGTGAACACCGCCTCGCTGACCGGGCATTTCCTGATCGCGATGCCGGGCATGGGCGATCCCAATTTCGCGCGCGGCATCACCTTCATCTGCCAGCACAGCGACGAAGGCGCGATGGGCCTGGTAGTGAACCGCCTTTCCGAATTCACGTTGGGCGACGTGCTGAAGCAGATGAACATGCCGTGCGAGCGCGAGACCGTCGCTGCTGCGCCCGTTCTGGTTGGCGGCCCGGTGCAACCCGAACGCGGCTTCGTGCTGCACCTATCCGACAAACACGAATGGGATTCCAGCTACCACGTCAACGACCTGGTTACCGTCACCACCTCGCGCGACATCCTTGCCGCGATGGCCGATGGCGACGGCCCACGACGTGCGCTGGTGGCGCTGGGCTATGCCGGGTGGGGCGCCGGCCAGCTTGAGCAGGAACTGCGCGACAACGCGTGGCTCACGGTGGCAGCCGACGAACACATCCTGTTCGACACGGCCTTGGATGAACGCTGGAACGCCGCCGTGGCATCGGTCGGCATCAATCCGGCCAACCTCACATCCTACTCCGGGCGCGCATGAGCTGCGTGCTGGGCTTCGATTTTGGCCTACGCCGGATAGGCGTCGCCAGCGGCAATCACATCAGCCAGTCCGCACGTCCATTGCCCATCCTGATGGTGAAAGCGGGCGAGCCCGACTGGGCACGTGTCGATACGCTGTTGGCCGAATGGAAGCCGGTCGCGCTGGTGGTCGGCCTGCCGCTGACGCTGGACGGCGGTGAACAGAAGATCACGCAAGCCGCGCGTGCGTTCGCCACGGTCCTGGGGAATCGCAGCAACCTGCCGGTGCATCTGGTCGACGAACGCCATACGTCACAGGAAGCCGCACGCCAATTTGCATCGCAGCGCAAGGCCGGCGCCGCGCGCCGCCGCGACGCGGCCAACATCGATTCACTGGCTGCGGCAGTTATCCTAGAAGGCTGGCTGTCGCAACCCCCCTGAGTGCGCCCATGCACCATCTGCTGACCCTCGAGCATCTCGACCGTACCGCGATCACCGGCCTGCTTGACCGCGCGGAAGGGTTCCGCCGCGACGGCGCGCCGCGCGACCTGCTGCTTGGCCGCACCGTGCTCACCCTGTTCTTCGAACATTCAACCCGCACCCGCACATCGTTCGTGCTGGCAGCCAAGCGCCTCGGCGCGGACAACGTCAACTTCGACCTGTCGCACTCATCCACCAGCAAGGGCGAAAGCCTGCTCGACACCCTGCACACGCTGGAGGCCATGGGGCTCGACGCGTTGGTGGTTCGGCACAATGAAAACGGCATGCCGAAATATCTCGCCGACCACGCGACGACGAACGTCGCCGTCGTCAATGCCGGCGACGGCACCCATGCGCATCCGACACAAGGCTTGCTGGATGCGCTGACGATTCGCCAGCGGCGCCCGGATCTGGAAAACCTGCGGATCACGATTTGCGGCGACATCCGCCACTCGCGCGTCGCACGCTCGGACGCACAAGCGCTGCACGCGCTCGGCGTCAACGACATCCGCTTGTGCGCGCCGGCCGCGATGCTGCCGCAAACGTTGAGCGAATTTCCCGGCTGCGCGACCAGCGAAGACTTCGATGCCGCAATCGGCGGCAGCGACGTGGTGATCATGTTGCGCATCCAGAAGGAGCGCATGGCTGCCGCGCAGTTCCCCAACGCCGCCGACTACCACGCCCGCTACGGACTCGATGCCCGCAGGCTCGCGTTGGCCGCGACGGATTGCCAGGTATTGCACCCCGGTCCGATCAACCGCGGCATCGAGATCGCGGCGGAAGTCGCCGATGGCCCGCAATCCCGGATACTGGACCAGGTCGCCAACGGCGTGGCGGTGCGCATGGCCGTGCTAACTGACCTGCTCACGCCACCTGCATAATCCGCGTTTCAACCCAGGGAACCAGGAGAATCAACCATGCGTCCAGTCCTGCGCCAGGCCGTCCTCGCAACAGCCTGCCTTTCCGCGCTCGTGCTTGCCGGTTGCGGCGAGCAAGTTGCCTCGAACGCGCCCATTACCTACGCGCCCGCTGACACACCGTACCTGTTCGCGAATTTCAAGCCTGCGCCCGCGGATGCGGCGGCGGCATGGGGTGGCGCGAACTATGCCACCACCGGGATGCGCGTCCAGCAACTCTCCGACATGGCACAACAAGTCGGGCAGAAAGATCCGACGCTCGCTTCGATCCTGACCGCCATCCACGACGAGCTTGCGAACGTCCACAGCAACCAGGAATTGCTGCAGACACTCGGATTTTCGCGTTCCGCGCTGATGGCTTTCTACGGCATTGGTGACGTACCGGTTGCGCGTGTCGAGCTGGCTTCGCCCGACGCTTTCAAGGCGTTCTGGGCGCGCGTCGAAAAGCGTGCGGGGATCAGCACCCCGACCGCCACCCTTGGCAGCCAGGAGTATTGGGTCATTGGCGGCAGTAGCGCCAAGGCACACCTGCTGGTGGCGGTGGAAGGCAAGCAACTCGTCGCCACGATCGCGCCGGCCAACGCCAGCCAGGACCTGCTGAAACAACTGCTGGGCCTGACCAAACCCGCGAACAATGCCTCCGATCGGCTCGCCCGCATCAACAGCGCTCACGGTTACAGCGATTTCGGCTCGGGCTATGTTGATCTCCCCAAGTTGTTCGCCAACCTGTTCGACGGCAAGGACGCGGTCACCCAGGAATTCGCCAAGGATCTCGGCAACAGTGCGCTGGCCAACCCGGCATGCGCCAGTGAATTCGCGGCGCTTGCAAATCAGGCGCCACTCGCCAGCCTCGGTATCCATACCTACACCGCACAGGAAATGCGCAGCAGCCTTGACATCGAACTCTCGCCGTCGCTGGCGGGCGCACTGGCCGCGTTGAAGCAACCCGTCGCCGGCATGGATGCGAAGTCCGACGATTCGATGTTTGATCTGGTGCTGGCGCTGCCGCTGCAGAAGTGGCAGGCGTTCCTCCAGGGCCGCGCCAAGGCCGCGGCCGAAAAGACCTACCAATGCCCGGCCCTGCAGTCGTTGAACAAGTTCGCGCAAACGGCCGCCAATCCGCCCGTGCAGATGCCACCCGAGGCGGCCTCGCTGCTGGGCGTGCGTTTCGTACTGGACAAGTGGGAAGCCGGCCCGCAGATCGCCGCGCGCGTGCTGGTCGCCAGCTCCAACCCCGCCGAACTGGCGCAGAAGGTCCAGCAGACTGCGCCACAGTTTGCGCTGAAGACCATCGGCACCGATGGCAAGCCGGTGGCGTTCGACCTGCCGCCACGCATGCAGGCGATGCTGGGCGGCGGCAACCAGGGCTGGATCGCTGCCGATTCGCACTCGCTTGCGGCGGGCGTGGGCGACGGCGAAGATGCGAAACTCGCCGCGGCCCTCGGCGCCCCTGCCGGCAACGGCGACACCCTGCTGCGCGTGCACGTCGACGGCAAAATGTATGGCGTGCTGGCCAGCTGGATTGGCCGTTTCGCCGCGATGGTGCCGGCCGGGCAACAAGCCAGCATGCAACGTGTGGTTACCATGTTTCAGCAGATGGGCAAGGTCATCGCATCAGGTGACATGAGCGTGACGCTGGATGCCAAGTCCCTGCATATCGAATCGGACGCCAAGCATCGCTGATCCAGTTGTGACATGGCGCTGTGCACGCACAGCGCCCGGCAAGCAAAACCCCCGGTGACAAGCCGGGGGTTTTGCTTTGTCAGGCGATCCGCGGGTTCGCCCGGCGCGTTCGCTTGCGCGGCGCAGGCGTGTCGTGGGTCAATCGCCAACAGTCGGTGCCGCGGGGAACGGATGTTCGGGCTTGCTCAGGGTGTTCTGAAACACGGCGATCCGCCAGTGCCCGGATTGCCGGGTCAGCACCAGCGTCTGGATGCCGACCTCGGGTGGCTGCATTCCCAGCGGCGTCTTCGCACCGGTCATGGTCCAGCGCGCGTGCGCGACGGCGATGTCCGGTTCCAGGAATTTCACCTCAACGCCGGTGAAAGTGAGCTTGCTGTCGCGAAAGATTGATGAGAATGCGCGGGTGAGTTTCTGCTGCATCTCGGCGCGGCTTTTCCACCACCAGCCGGCGATGTTGATCACGTCGCAATCAGACGTGAACAAAGCCGAGTAAGCCGCGGCGTCATGACGATTCCACGCATCGGCCTGTTGCACGGCAACTGCGCGAACCGCCACCGTATCGCTCGCTTCGTCCGCATGGACGCTTGACGCGAACGCGAGGCCACCCAACATCCACGCCACAGCGACAAAACACACCGATACTTTCATGACGACCTCCTGCGCGCCCGCGCGTTGACAGTGAGTTTACCTACAGCCGGTGCCCGGTTTCCCGCGTTTCGATCAACTCCACGTCGCCCAAGCCCTGCGACAGCGAATGCGCGTCGCCGCCTTGGGCCAGCTTGATCGCAAGGCGCACTTCATTGGCCGAGTCGGCGTAGCGCAAGGCGTCTTCGTAGCTGACGTGGCCCTGGTGGTACAGCTCGACCAGGTTCTGGTCGAAGGTGCACATGCCGAGGTTGGCGGACTGCTTCATCACGTCCTTGATCTTGTGGATCTCGCCCTTGCGGATGTAATCCTGGATCAACGGGGTGCCGATCATCACCTCCATCGACACCCAGCGGCCCTTGCCGTCCGGCGTCGGGATCAACTGCTGCGCGATCACACCCTTCAGGTTCAGCGACAGGTCCATGTACAACTGTTCGCGCACGTCTTCGGGGAAGAAGTGGATGATGCGCTCCAGCGCCTGATTGGCGTTGTTGGCATGCAAGGTGCACAGCACCAAGTGGCCGGTCTCGGAGAAGTGCATCGCGTATTCCATCGTCTCGCGGGTACGCACCTCACCGATCAGGATCACGTCGGGCGCCTGGCGCAGCGTGTTCTTGAGCGCGTTCTCCCAACTGTCGGTGTCGATGCCGAGTTCGCGCTGGGTGATGATGCAGCCTTCGTGCTTGTGCACGTATTCGATCGGATCCTCGATGGTGATGATGTGGCCGGTCGAGTTCTGGTTGCGGTAACCCACCATCGCCGCCAGTGACGTTGATTTGCCGGCGCCGGTGGCGCCGACGAAGATCACGATGCCGCGCTTGGTCATCGCCAGCTGCTTGACGATCGGCAGCAGGTTCAATTCCTCGATGGTGGGGATCTTCGACTCGATGCGACGCAGCACCATGCCGACGCAATTGCGCTGGTAGAAGCACGACACGCGGAAGCGCCCGACGCCGGACACGCCGATCGCAAACTGGCACTCGTGGGTCTTTTCGAACTCTTCGCGCTGGATCGGGTTCATCACGTTCAGCACCATGTCACGCGATTCCTGCGCGGACAGTGGCGTCTGGGTGATCGGCACGATGCGCCCATTGACCTTGATGGATGGCGCAACACCGGCCGTGATGAAAAGGTCGGATGCCTTCTTGTGCACCATCAGTTTGAGGAAAGCACTGAAATCGACTGAACTCATGGCGTTGCCCTCGGGACGCGCACTTGAAACTGGATCCCGGCTCGTCGCACATCCATGTGCCGGCCGGGATGACGACATCCTGTCGTCACTTGAACGTTTCTTTCACCTTGGCCCGCGCCATTGCATCCTGGCGCGTAATCAAGCCACGCCGCACGAGATCCTGCAGGCACTGGTCCATGGTCTGCATGCCGAATTGCTGGCCGGTCTGGATGGACGAATACATTTGCGCAACCTTGTCTTCGCGGATCAGGTTGCGCACGGCCGGGATGCCGACCATGATTTCCCACGCCGGAATACGCCCTCCACCGACCTTCTTCAAAAGAGTCTGGGTGATGACTGCGCGCAGTGATTCGGACAGCATCGAGCGCACCATGGCCTTTTCGCCGCCCGGGAACACGTCGATGATGCGGTCGATGGTCTTGGCGGCCGAATTGGTGTGCAGCGTCGCGAACACCAGGTGTCCGGTTTCCGCTGCGGTAAGTGCGAGGCGGATGGTCTCGATGTCGCGCATTTCACCGACCAGGATGTAGTCCGGATCTTCGCGCAAGGCCGAGCGCAGGGCTTCGTTGAAGCCGTGCGTATCACGGTGCACCTCGCGCTGGTTGATCACGCATTTTTGCGCGGTATGCACGAACTCGATCGGATCCTCGATGGAGAGGATGTGCCCGTAGTGGTTCTTGTTGACGTGGTCGACCATCGCCGCAAGTGTCGTGGACTTGCCGGAGCCGGTCGGCCCGGTCACAAGGATCAGGCCCTGTGGCTGGTCGATCAGTTCCTTGAAAATCTTGGGCGTAGCCAGGTCTTCCAGCGTCCACACTTCGGCCGGAATGGTACGGAACACCGCACCCGCGCCGCGATTCTGGTTGAACGCGTTGACGCGGAAGCGCGCCAGTCCGGGAATCTCGAACGAGAAATCGACCTCGAGGAATTCCTCGTAATCGCGCCGCTGCTTGTCCGACATGATGTCGTACACCAGCGAGTGCACCTGCTTGTGTTCGAGTGCAGGCAGGTTGATGCGGCGAATGTCGCCGTCCACGCGGATCATCGGCGGCAAGCCGGCCGACAAATGCAAATCCGAGGCCTTGTTCTTGACCGAAAAGGCGAGCAGCTCGGCGATATCCATGTACCCCCTCCTGAAGTCGCGTTACCGTGCCTGCAGCAGGCGCTGGCCCGGTCTCACTTTGCCCCACCGCGGCGTTCGCCGCAAGTCCATTCGGGCAGCATCCGCGCGGCCCTGCGGGGGGACCCGTAGTATACCCCTGCCGGGCGAATGCCTGCGCCCACTCGCGCTGGCCGGATCAATCGCCTTCCCGCTCGCCGGCACCGAAATCCAGGGTGGCCACCGCGCCGCGTTCTGCGCGCGGCTGCAGGCTCACCTGCCAGCCATACAGTTCGCACAAACGCCGGACGATCGCCAGGCCCAATCCCGCACCTTTCACGGTCTGGCCCTCGCCACGTACGCCACGCTCGAACAGGTGCTCCGCGTCATCGGCCTTGATGCCGGGGCCGGTGTCCTCGACGCGTACCCGGCCGGCCTGCACGCGCACCACGATTTCGCCTTCCTGGGTGTACTTGCAGGCATTGCCGACGAGATTGCCAAGCGCCACCGCCACCACCGAAGATGGCGCTTCAACCAGCACCGCAGCCTCGATTTCCGTACGCAGCGTGATCGGCTTGCGGCCGAGATCGGGGCGGTGGGTGTCGACGACATCTTCGGCAATCTTCGCGACATCAGTGGTTTCGCCATCGACCGGACCGGAGCGCTCGGCGCGCGAAAGCAGCAGCAGCGCCTGGGTCAGCTCGGTCGATTGCCGCACCGCGCGTTCGATCCGCTGCAGGCGCGTGTGCAGCTTCTCCGAGAGGTCCGGCATGGCGATCAGCAATTCGGTGGTGCTGGCAATCACCGCCAGCGGGGTGCGCAGTTCGTGGCTGACATCGGCGTTGAATTCGCGATCGCGCTGGATCATCGCGCTCTGGCTTTGCGCGTAATCGTCCAGCGCGGCGGCCAGTTCGCCAACTTCATCTTCGGCAAATTGTGGCGCCAGCAGCTCGGGCTGGGCACCACTGCGGAAAGCACGCAGCCGCTGCGCGAGGTCGGTCACTGGCCGCATCACGCGCCGCGACAGCCAGTAGCCGACCGCCAGCGACAGCAGCGTGAACAGCAGCACCGCGGCGATGAGGCTGGTCACCAGTTGGCGCTTGCCCAAGCCTTCGCGGCTGATGTCGTAGGTGAGGAAGGCATCCAGCCCGTATTTGCGGGCCACCGCCAGCTTGTAATGCAGCGGCTTGCCATCCTCGCCGCCACGCATATCGTAAACGCCCGGAGTCAATCCCTGCCAGGCCAGCGGTGCCTGATAAACGGTACGGTTATTCCAGAGCCAGCCCTCGACGAGCTTGGATTGCAAGGGTTGGTCGGGATGCCGATGCTTGTTCTCCAGCGCCTGCTGCACGTCGGCTTCGAGGCTCTTGTTGATCAACTGGTTCTCGACCTTGGCGCGCACGTACAAGGACGCGGCGGCAAACAGCGCGCTGAGGCCAAAGCCGAACAGCGTGAAGGTGACGAGCAACCGGACGCGGAGCTTACTCCGGGACTGCATCCGGATCGACCATGCGATAGCCGATGCCGTGGCGCGTGTGGATCAGCGGTTTGTCGAAGGGCTTGTCGATCACCGCACGCAGCCCGTGGATGTGCACCCGCAAGGAATCCGAATCCGGCAATTCTTCGCCCCACACCTTGTGCTCGAGGTCCTGGCGCGTCACCACCGAGGGGCTGGCGTCCATCAGCGCCTGCAGCAGTTTCAAGCCGATCGGGTTCAACTGGATTGACTGCCCGGCGCGGGTCACCACCAGGGTGTCGAGGTTGTAGGTGAGGTCGGCGACCTTGAGGATGCGGCTTTGCGCGCCTTTGCCGCGGCGTGAGAGCACTTCCAGACGTGCCGCCAGTTCCTGCAGCGCGAACGGCTTGGTCATGTAATCGTCGGCACCGGATTCGAAGCCGGTGAGCTTCTGCTCCAGCGCGTCGCGGGCGGTCAGCATCAGCACCGGGGTGTGCTTGTGGGCCTCGCCACGCAGCTTGCGGCAGACCTCGATCCCATCCATGCCGGGCAACGTGAGGTCCAGCACGATCGCATCGAACTCGTTGACCACGGCCAGATGCAAGCCGGTCACGCCGTCCCCGGCGAAGTCGACCACGTGGCCGCGATCCTCCAGATAGTCGCCGATGTTGGTCGCGATGTCGTTGTTGTCTTCGATCACCAGCACTCGCATGGCGAATTCCGGCCAGCGCGCAACCTGCGCAATGGCACAAGCTTAGCGAGATTTCACCAGTTCTGGCGAGCCCGTCGGCCTGTCAACGATTACTTGCGTACTATGCGCATCGCATCATTGCAGTGCACGGCGATCGTGGCTTGCAGATGCTCGATCATCGCCCCGGCGACATCCACGCCGCTAACCGTTTCGATGCCTTCCAGACCCGGTGAAGCGTTGACTTCCAGCACCAGCGGGCCGCGTGCCGAACGCAGCAGATCCACCCCGGCCACGCCAAGCCCCAGCACTTTGGCGGCACGCAATGCCATCTCGCGTTCGGCCGCCGACAAACGCACCCGGCTACCGGTGCCACCACGATGCAGGTTGGCCCGGAAATCTCCGTCCGCCGCTGCGCGCTGCATCGACGCGACGACGCGTTCGCCCACCACGAAGCAGCGAATATCGCAGCCGTCGGCTTCACGGATGAATTCCTGCACCAGGAAATTCGCGTACAGGCCACGAAACGCCTCGATCACGCTACGCGCCGCCGCCGACTTTTCCGCCAGCACGACGCCCGAGCCTTGTGCGCCTTCGTTGAGCTTGATCACGTGCGGCGGCGCGCCGAGCATGCCGAGCAAGTCCGCGGTGTCGTCCGGATTGTCGCCAAATACGGTCACCGGCAGGTCGATGCCATGGTGCGCGAGAATCTGCAGGCTGCGCAACTTGTCGCGCGCACGCAGCACCGCATCCGATGGATTGGGCGTGTACACGCCCATCATTTCGAACTGGCGCAGCACGGCGGTGCCGTAGAACGCCACCGACGCGCCGATCCGCGGAATCACGGCATCGAACCCGGTCAGCGCACGTCCGCCGTAACGGATCGCCAAACCCTCATGCGAAATCCGCATGTAGCACCGC
Source organism: Rhodanobacter sp. (assembly GCA_022730295.1). GTDB lineage: Bacteria > Pseudomonadota > Gammaproteobacteria > Xanthomonadales > Rhodanobacteraceae > 66-474. The sequence continues at coordinate 18,702 of DZCM01000017.1, forward strand.
AACGGATCGAGCACCCGCACTTTGTGCCCGCGCGCGCGCGCGGCCGCAACCAGCCGCGCGGTGGAGTACAGGCGCGCGTTGCGGGAGAGGATCGCAATTTTCACGATCGGCCACCGGCGCCGGTCACGCAGGCACGGCACGGCGGCTTCACCGTGCATCGGCGCGTGGCATGGGCGTGCTCGGACATCGCGTTGCGCAAAGCGGACTGCCTTCGAGATGCCTGGTCACGGAACGTCGGCTGGAGCGGGTGAAGGGAATCGAACCCTCGTCAGTAGCTTGGGAAGCTACAGCTCTACCATTGAGCTACACCCGCGCCGGTAATGAAATGGTAACGAGGCGTACGCAGCTGGCGCAACGGGCCAGCATGACTGCCGGTTAACCGGATGCTTACGCGGCATCGGGCAGGCTGGCGCCGTCACACCCACGTTCAGCTTGATTGCGGTGAACTGTGCACGTCGGGCGAGGGGCGCCGAACCGACACGTGAACTGTAGCGCCCGGATTTTCGGGAGACGACGATGACCCGTTCCGGCTTATTGCGTTCGGTATTGATCGCCTGTGCTGCCTGCGGCTTGCTGCTGGCCACAGCGGGTTCAGTGCAGGCCCAGCAGTATGACCCGCAAAACGATCAAGCCTACGACACCGCGCAGTCCGCCTACCCCGCGACAACGCAAGGCCCCGGACGAGTCGCGCGCCTGGCCTACCTTGCGGGCCAGGTTCAGTTCGCGCCCGCTGGCGAGGACGCCTGGGGTTCGGCCGACATCAATCGACCGATGGTACTCGGTGACCGCCTGCTGACCGGCGACAACGGCTTGGCCGCCGTGGAACTGGGCGACGCTTCGGTGCGCGTCGACAACGACAGCGCCTTCGACTTCCTCAACCTGTCCGAAGAAAACATCCAGATCGAACTTTCGCAAGGCACGCTGAACCTCGCGGTACGCCAGATGGATCAAGGCGAGAACTTCGAGGTGGACACGCCAACCATCGCCTTCGTCGCCAGCACACCCGGCGTATTTCGCGTCGACAACAATCCCGATGGCACCGGCAGCATGGTCACGGTGTTCCAGGGCTCCGGCACCGTCTACGGCGCGAACGGCGCCAGCCGCCAGGTCGAGGCCGGGCAATCGTACCGCTTCAACGACTCGTCGTTGAGCAGCGTGGCCGTTGATGGCCTGCCGCGGCCGGACGACTTCGACCGCTTCTGCGAAAGCCGCGACGCCAACTACGCGCGCTACGCCGAACAGCAACAGCAATACGTGCCGCCGGACATGATCGGCGGCGACCAGCTGTCCCAGTACGGCCAATGGGACGACGAGCCGCAATACGGCAACGTCTGGTATCCAACCTCGGTGTCCTCCAGCTGGGCGCCGTATCGCGATGGCCACTGGGCCTGGATCGATCCATGGGGCTGGACCTGGGTCGACAATCAGCCCTGGGGGTTCGCGCCCTTCCACTATGGCCGCTGGGTGTACATCCGCAACCGTTGGGGCTGGATGCCCGGCCCGCGCGACATGCGCCCGGTGTACGCACCGGCCCTGGTCGCCTTCATCGGCGGATCGGGCGTCTCGATATCGCTGCGCATCGGCGGCGGCAATGGTCCCGTGGGCTGGTTCCCGCTGGGGCCGCGCGACGTGTACGTGCCATGGTTCCACGCCTCGCGGCGCTACTTCGACCGCGTCAACGTCACCAACATCCGCAACGTGTACGTCAACCAGACGATCATCAACAACGTCTACAACGACTACAGCCACAACCGTTACGACAACCTGCACCGCTACAACCGCTACGCCTACCGCAACCAGGCGTATGCGGTGACGGCGGTGCCGCGCAACGTATTCGCTGGCGCGCGCCCGGTGCGCCCGGCGGTGCTGCGTCTGGACCGCAAACAGCTCGGGCAGCTGCAAGCCATTGCCCGGCCCGGCGTGATCCCGGACAAGGCCAGCCTGGGCTTGCGCCAGCCACAGCGACGGATCATCGATATCCGCAACAACCGGCCATTCGTGAAGCCGGTGGTCGCACGCCACGCACCGGCGCCGCGGCCGGTGTCATTCAACGAACGCGAGAAGGTGATCGCCAACCAGCATGGCCAGCCGCTGACGCGCGTGCAGATGCAGGACCTGCGCAAGCAACGTCCGGCCACGCGCACCCAGCCCGAACGTGTCCGGTTGGTTCCGGCACTGGCAGGCGCCACGCAACGGACAACGCCGTCCCAACGCCCGGGAAATGCCGCGCGCCCCGCCACGCCGCCGGGTCCGTATTCCACACAACCGTTCAAGAACACCGTGCACCCGATTCCGGCGCGCGTACAACCGCTGCAGCCGGCACACCGGCCCGGCGCATTGCCGAGTGCAGGATTCGCCCACCCGGGCGAACCGCGCAACCCGCTGCGGCCGTCGCGCGCGCAGCCCGCAGGCACCGCGCAGCCGGAACGGCTGCCGATCGTGCGGCCAGTCGAGCGCGCGCCACTGAATGTCGAAAACAACGCGGCGCAACAACAGCGACGGCTCCAGCAGCAAACGCAGCAACGCGCCCGCGAACAGCAGATGCAACAGCAACGCGAGGCTCAGATGCAGGCACAGCAACGCGCCCGCGAGCAACAGGCGCAGCAGCAGCGCGAGGTCCAGATGCAGGCGCAGCAACGCGTCCGCGAACAGCAGGTGCAACAGCAGCAGCGCGAGGTCCAGATGCAGACACAGCAACGCACCCGCGAACAGCAGATGCAACAACAGCAAGGCGAAGTCCAGATGCAGGCGCAGCAACGCGTCCGCGAACAGCAGGTGCAACAGCAGCAGCGCGAGGTCCAGATGCAGACACAGCAACGCGTCCGCGAGCAGCAGCGCCGCGAACCGCCGCCGAAGAAGCACCCCCGCGACAGCAGTGACGGCGGCCGGCAACAGCGTTGACACCGCGCGCCCCGCGCCGCAAGGCGCGGGGCATTACACTTGCAGGATGCAGATATTTCTCAACGGCCAAGCCCATGAGTGCGCGGCTGACATGACCGCCGCAACCTTGCTCGAAGCATCAGGCTACGCCGGCCGGCGCGTCGCGGTAGAAGTCAATCGTGAAATCGTGCCGCGCAGCCTGCACGCGCAATACGCGTTGCATGAAGGCGATCGCGTAGAGATCGTGCAAGCCATAGGGGGAGGCTGAGCGCTTACGCGATGCCGGGGGCATCGCGTGCGAAGCCGAGCGCCGGGAGCAGGATGCGGACGGCCGGGATGCTTGGCGAGGCCCGGACAGCCGAGCCTGGCAACGGCGTCCGCTCGCGCAGCGAGCGCGGCGATCTTGGCGGCAAGCTTGGCGTTTGTTCGCGGTAATCGCTCGTTCGCCTGGTAACAGGAACGCGCGTACTACAATTGCGGTCCGTTTCGACACGCCGCAATCATGAACGCGCAGCTGCACCCCGACACCCACACCGACAATTCCGACGCCCTGGTCATCGCCGGCCGCGCCTTCCGTTCGCGCCTGCTCACCGGCACCGGCAAATTCAGGGACCTCGACGAAACCCGCCGTGCGACCGAGGCCGCCGGCTCGGAAATCGTCACCTTCGCGGTGCGCCGGATGAATCTTGGCCAGCAGGCCGACGAGCCCAACTTGCTGGATGCACTGCCGCCCGAGCGGTTCACCTTGCTGCCCAACACCGCCGGCTGCCACAGCGCCGAGGAAGCGCTGCGCACCTGCCGGCTGGCGCGCGAGCTGCTGGACGGGCATTCGCTGGTGAAGCTCGAAATCATCGGCGACCAGAAGACGCTGTTTCCCGACGTGATCGAGACGTTGGCAGCCGCCGAAGTGCTGGTGAAAGACGGTTTCGACGTGATGGTTTACACCACCGATGACCCCCTGCTCGCCAAACGCTTCGAAGCGCTGGGCTGCGCCGCAGTGATGCCGCTGGCCGCGCCGATCGGCTCGGGCCTGGGCATCCAGAACCGCTACACCCTCATGGAAATCGTCGAGAACGCAAAGATTCCGGTGATCGTCGACGCCGGCGTCGGTACGGCCTCCGACGCCGCGCTGGCGATGGAACTCGGCTGCGACGGTGTGCTGATGAACACGGCGATCGCGCATGCGCGGGATCCCGTGCTGATGGCGCAGGCGATGAAGTGCGCGATCGAGGCCGGCCGCGCAGCCTTTCGTGCCGGCCGCATCCCGCGCAAGCGTCATGCGAGCGCGTCGAGCCCAGTCGACGGGATGATCGCTTGAGTCCCGGCGCGTCCCGTCCCACGCCCCCGGATCATCGCCGCGCCATCCGCAGCTTCGTGTTGCGGGAGGGTCGCATCACGCCCGCCCAGCAGCGCGCGTTCGACGAACATTGGCAGCGGTTCGGCGCCGACTACCTTGGTGAACCACGCGACCTCGACGCGATGTTCGGCCATCAAGCGCCGCGGGTGCTGGAGATCGGCTTCGGCAACGGCGAGGCGCTGGCGTGGGCCGCACAGCACGATCCCGCGCGCGATTACCTCGGCATCGAAGTGCACAGTCCTGGTGTTGGCCGCTTGATGAACGCGTTGGCCGCGGTCGATGCCCGCAACGTGCGGCTGTATCGCCACGATGCCGTCGAGGTGCTGCGCGACGAGATGGCGCCCGCGGCGCTCGACGAAGTGCGCATCTGGTTTCCCGACCCATGGCCGAAGAAGCGCCACCACAAGCGGCGGCTGGTGCAGCCGGCCTTCGTCGAATTGCTGGCGACCCGCGTCAAGCCCTGCGGGCTGCTGCATCTCGCCACCGACTGGCCCGAGTATGCTCTGCACATGCGCGAGGTACTGGCCGCGCAACCTGCCTGGCGACTGCGTGACGGGGAAAGTGGTGAATCTCGACGACCAGCCTGGCGCACCGAAACCCGTTTTGAGCGGCGCGGTGTGGCGCTCGGCCACCCGGTTACGGATCTGTTGTATGACCGTGTGCCAACATAGCACGATCCCTTCCGCATCCTGACCTGACCGGACCCGCGAGCCAATGGAGCTGACCCTTACCCCCGACATGCTGCTGGTGCTCGGGTTGGTCGGCTTCACTGTGGTCATGCTGATCCTCGAATGGGTGCGCGCCGACATCGTCGCGCTGCTGGTGCTGGTGGTGATCGGCATCACCGGCCTGATGCCGGTGGATCGCCTGTTCGATGGCTTCGCCTCCAATGCCGTGCTGGCCTTGGTCGGCGTGATGATCATGGGCGCCGGCCTCGATCGCACCGGCGTCTTCGCACGGATGGCTTCCCTGATCCTGCGGCTGGCCGGCGGCGTCGAAAGCAGGGTGTCGCTGATCGTCAACACCATGGCCGGCAGCCTGTCCTCGATCATCCAGAGTCAGGCGCTGGCTGCGCTGTTCCTGCCGGTGTCGAGCCGCATTTCCGCGCGCACCGGCATACCCCTGAAACGCCTGTTGCTGCCGATGGCCGCCACCATCCTGTGCGGCACCAGCATGACCCTGATCAGCAATTCGCCGCTGATTCTGCTCAACGACCTGATCGCCAGCGCCAACCGCAACCTGCCGCCGGGCGCGCAAACCATCCAGCCCTACTCGCTGTTCTCGATCACCCCGATCGGGATTCCGTTGCTGCTGGCCGGCCTCGGCTATTTCTGGCTGTTCACCCGGCGCCTGCTGCCGGACGATCTGGAAGGCAAACCCAAGGTCACGCCGGGCCGCACCGAGAGCTATTTCGCCGACACCTACGGCATCGAAGGCGAGGTGATCGAGCTCACCGTCACCGCCGACAGCCCGCTGGTCGGCATGAGCGTCGGCGAAGCCGAAACCCTGGACAACGCGCCGCTGATCCTCGCGCTCAAGAACGGCAACGAAGCGCGGCTTGCGCCGCCCTCCGACCAGATGATCTGGGTGGGTACGGTGCTCGGCGTACTGGGCCGGCGCGGCGACGTCAACGACTTCGCGCAGGCGCTGCAATGCCGCCCCGGCAACCGCGTGCAGGCGCTGGCCGACATGTTCAACCCGACCCGCGCCGGCATTTCCGAAGTGGTCATCCCGCCGCAGTCGAAATTCATCAAGCAACAGGTCGGCGACCTGCGCCTGCGCAAGCGCTACGGCATCTCGGTGCTGGCGCTGAACCGCGGCGACGAGGTCACCCGCGGCGAGGACGTGCGCAAGCTGACCCTGCGCGCCGGCGATTCGCTGGTGCTGCACAGCCAGTGGCGCGACCTCGCGCTGGCCGCGGAGAGCCGCGACCTGGTGCCGGTCACCGACATCCCCAGCCTCGAGGAGCAGCGCCCGGGCAAGGTCCGCTACGCGCTCTCGTTCTTCGCGCTGGCGATGCTGCTCGGCCTGTTCACCGACCTGAAACTTTCGGTGGCGATGCTGACCGGCGCGGTCGGCATGCTGCTGGCCGGCGTGCTCAACATGGACGAAGCCTACGACGCGATCAACTGGAAGACCATCTTCGTGATGGCCTGCCTGATTCCCCTCGGCGCGGCGATGGATGCCACCGGCACCGCCGCGTGGCTCGCGCAGGAAATCATTGCGCACACCGGCCACGTACCGCAGTGGACGCTGCAGGCGGGCATCGCGATCATGGCGTTGTTGTTCTCGCAGGTGATTTCGCACGTCGGCACCGCGGTGATGATGGTGCCGATGGCCATCAACATCGCGCTGGCCTCGGGCGGCAATCCCAGCGTCTACGCCATGCTGGTCGCGCTCTCGGTTTCCAACACCTTCATGATCCCCGGCGCCAGTCCGACCATCCTGGTGGTCGCCGGCCCCGGCGGCTACAAGCAGCGCGACTTCCTGCGCGTGGGCTTTCCGCTCACCGTGATCATGCTGGTGGTGACGCTGGTGATGGTGAACCTGGTGTTCGGGCGCTGACACCCGCGTTGCGCGCCGCTGGCCGCGGAGGAGCCGGTGAGATCATCACGGCCCCGGATCAGAAGCCCTTCCGAGGCAGGCTCTACACCAAGATGACGAGCGCTTCGTGTACCACGCACGTCGTTGCGACAAGCAGCAATTCCAGTGCGATGCCAGTCAGGCGCGCTCCACCCGCCCGTCGCGCACCCGCACCGGCACCGCCACCAGCGACTGTCCGCGACACGGCCCCGCCACGCACAAGCCTGCTTCGCGCAAGGCAAACGCCGCACCGTGCACCGCGCAAGTCAGCTTCTCGTCCTTCACCAGGAACGATCCCGGCGCGTAGTCCATCCGGCGGCCGGCGTGTGGACAGATGTTGAGCCAGCACCGCGCTGAATTGCCGTGCCGCGACAACAGTAGCGGCTCACCGGCGGGATCGGGCGGGTCGACACCCAGCACGCCGCCATCCGGGATATCCTCGAGGTGGCACAACACTTCATTTGGAGTCGACATGTCCATCGGCACTTGAGACACGCGCCGCGCGCCCTCATGGTTGAAGCATTGCATTCTGCCACGCGGGACCATCGCATGCGCATCCGCACGTTCACGATCCGGCCACCACGCAATCCGCTGTTGCGCGCCCTGGCACTGCTCGCAGGCGCCGTGATCACGGCCGTTTTGGTGACTCTGGGCCTGCTCGTTGGCGCCATGGTGATCGCCGGCGCGACTGTGGCACTGCTGGTTCGACGGTGGTTCGGACGCAAACCCGCGCGGGAATCCGATCCATCGATCATCGAAGGCGAGTTCACCGTCGTATCACCGCGTCGGGCCAACCTGCCGCACGCGGATTGAACTTCCGGCGACACGTTCCGGATGGCGGCATGGCGGCACACGTTGCAGACTGCAGCCATGCACGCCCGATCATCCCAAACTGAAACGCCGGACCCACTCGAACAAGCACGGTCGCTGCTTGAACGCGATGCAGGAACCCCGACGCTGGCGGCGCTCGCGGCCGCAGTCGGACTCTCGCCCGCATGGCTGCAGCGCAGTTTCCGCCGCCGCTACGGCGTGTCGCCGGCTGAATACGTGCGAGCGCGAAAATTCGGGGCATTCAAACGCGCGCTCCGCGCTGGCCATGGCGTCACCGCTGCGGTGTACACCGCGGGCTTCGGCTCCGGCAGCCGGGTTTACGAGCGCAGCGACAGCCTGCTCGGCATGCCCCCCACCCGCTACCGCGATGGCGGCGCGGGCACCTCGATCCGATATACCACGATGGCGTCACCGCTCGGCCGCGTCCTGGTCGGAGTCACCGAGCGCGGCTTGTGCGCCGTGAACCTCGGTGCTTCGGATGCGCATTTGCTCGCGGCGCTGCATGCGGAATTTCCCCACGCCGCTGTAACCCGCGTGGACGCCGGCCGCGACGAATGGCTGAGCGCCGTGATCGCGCGGATCGCACGCCAATTCACCGGCGCCCCGGACGCGCGAACCCCCGGCACGCTGCCGCCGCTGGACATCACCGCTACCGCGTTCCAGTGGCGCGTCTGGCAAGCCTTGACGCGGATTCCCGCCGGCGAGACGCGCAGCTATGGCGACATCGCGCGCGACATCGGCGAGCCCGGCGCCGCACGTGCAGTCGGACGCGCTTGCGGCGCCAACCAGCTCGCCTTGATCGTGCCCTGCCATCGCGTTGTACGCGCCGATGGCTCGCCCGGTGGCTGGCGTTGGGGTGCCGCACGCAAACAGAAGCTGCTCGCGCGCGAGCGCAGCGCATTGCAAACGTCAAAGCTCCCGTAGCGCCGTGGTCACCGGCAGCCTCGCCGCGCGCACCGCGGGGAACAGGCCGCCGATGAAGCCGATCGCCAGCGCCCACTTGATGCCGGTCCAGAGCAGCGCGGGCGTAACCCTGAACTGGAAGATCATCTGCGTGAAGCTGAAGCCCCCACCTGCGCTGGTGGACGCAGTGAAGTGACCGAACACTGCCCACGCGACGAACGCGCCGAGCACGCCGCCGGCAAGCGCCAGCAACATGGTTTCCAGCAGCACCGACGCAACGACGGGCGTTCCTTGAAAGCCCACCGCGCGCAGCGTGGCGATCTCGCGCGCGCGCGTGGCGACGGCCGCGTACATGGAATTCAGGGCACCGAAGATCGCACCGATCGCCATGATGATGGCAATGGTGGTGCCCAGCCAACGAATCAGCTTGTTGATGCCACCCGCTTGGTCGGCGAAATATTGGTGGGTCGTTTCGGCATCGACCTTCAATTGCGGATTGGTCGCCAGTGCCGCCTTGAACACCGTGAAGGCCGACGGCGAGGTCAGCCGCACGGTCACCGAGGACAAGCTGCTGCCGCGATGAAATACCGGACCGATGGTGCTGGCGTCGGCCCAGATTTCCGAGTTGAAGGCGTCACCGGAATCGAACTCGCCAACGATCTTCCATTTTTGGCTGCCGAGCTGGAGGTCCGAGCCAATCGCCATGCCCTTGAACTGCGCCATCACGCCCTTGCCGACATCGAGCTCCAACGTGCCCGGCGTGAATTTGCGCCCGGCGATGATCTTCACGTTCGGGCGCACCGCCCAGGCCTCCTCGCCCACGCCACGCACCGACAGGTTGGCGTCCTGGCCGTTGTTCTTCGGCAGCGACACCGCCAGCAGCACCTCGGGCGAGGCGATCGGATGACCCGTGGCATCGCGTGCGACGCCCGGCTGCTGGCCGATCAACACCGCGTCACTGTGCATCAACACCGAGTTGGACTCGACCTGCGATCCGGCCCGGATCACGATTGCGGTATCCGCGCTGCCGGTGCCTTGCAGCGTGGCCTGCAGGCCCTCGCCCATCGCCAGCATCGCCACCAGCACGCCCACCACGCCGGCGATGCCGATCACGATCACCGAGGATGCCCCCCAGCGCGAGCGCAGCGTGGCGAGCCCGACACCGGTGACGCTCAAGGTGCGCCGCCCGGTCGCCGTCAGCGCCAACCACAATGCCAGCAACACCGCAGCGGCCACGGCGCCATACCACGGCAGGAGTGACCAGACCACGAGGCACACGATCAGAACCACGACCAGCAGCAACCCAAGCAGGAATTTGTTCATGGTGTGTTCCTCAGCGGCCGGCCAATGCATCAACGATTTTCAGACGCATGCCGCGCAAGGCTGGCAGCACGCCCACCACGACGCCGATCAGGATCATCAAAATGAGCGCCTCACCCCAGATCGAGCCGCCCACGGGCGCCATCGGCAACTGTGATCCCAGCGCAGCCTTGAGACCGCCCACCACGCCGGCGGCAAGCAACATGCCGGCGACACCGCCGATCACGACCAGCAGCACCGCCTCGGCCAGCACCAGCAGCAGCACGCTGCGATTGGAAAACCCGATCGTCTTCAACACGGCCAGTTCCGGAATGCGTTCGCGCACCGCCTGCGCCATGGTGTTGCCGGTCAGCAGGATCAACGTGAAAAACACCGCCGCCATGATGGCGCCGACGATCAAACCGATGTTCGCGAGCTGACTGATGAACGATGCGGTGAAGGCATTCGCGGTGACGGTCTTGGTTTCGTGGTCGGAATTCTTCGAGAGCGCGTCGATCGCGGTGGCAACCTGATCGGCGTGTTCCGGATTGGCAACCCGGGTCTGGTACCAGCCGACGCTGCCCTGCGCGAACTGGCGCGCCTCGTCGAAGTACTTCCAACGGAAGAACATCACGCCTTCAATGCTCTTCTCGCTGGCGTCCCGCGCGTGGAAGATGCCGACCAGCTTGAACGTCCAGGTATTGCTGCCGTCCTTCTGCGGCCAGATCGTCGCCTCCAGCGGAATCTGCTGGCCGACCTTCCAGCCGAAGCGTTTGGCCAGCGTCGCACCCACCACCGCACCATCACGGGTGGACTGGAACGCCTTCAATTGATCCGGCGGCAACACCACCGCATCCTGGACCGCGAAGTAATTCGCGCTAACAGCTTCGTTCGGAAAGAAATTCTTCGGATCCTGATAAATGCCTCCAAACCAGCTGACGCGGGCGACCGCGGTCAGCCCGGGCACCGCCTCCAGGCGCGACTGCAGGCTCAAGGGCAACTGGTTGCCAAGTCCCAACTTGGACATCGTGATCAACTGGTGCGCGCCACTGACGCTGTGTCCGGCGTCGGCGAACGAGGTACGCACCGAGTCGAGCATTCCGAACAACAGGAATGCCGCCAGCACCGAGAACATCGTGAACAGTGTTCGGGTCTTGCGCCGCATCAGCGCCGACCAGACCAAATGGAAGTATTTCATGCTGTTCTCGCGACCTCACTTGATTGCTGTGTCCTTCTCCCTTCGGGAGAAGGTGGCGCACAGCGCCGGATGAGGGTTCGACTGCGCGCAATCCTGGACAGTGCGCAAGATTCGTACCCTCACCCCTGCCCCTCTCCCGACGGGAGAGGGGTTCAACGACATCGCCATCGAGTCAAGCAACTGTCGCATGTTCCACCAGCGTGCCCTTGTCCAGATGCAGGGTGTGGCTGGCGTATTCGGCGGCCTTGGGATCGTGGGTGACCATCACGATGGTCTTGCCATGTTCGCGATTGAGACGTTGCAGCAAGCCCAGCACATCCTCGGCCGACTGGCGGTCAAGATCGCCGGTCGGTTCGTCGCACACCAGCAAGGACGGATCCGACACGATCGCCCGCGCGATCGCCACACGCTGTTGCTGGCCGCCGGACAGTTCGGAAGGCTTGTGCGACGCACGATCCGACAGGCCGACCAGTTGCAGCGCAATCGCCGCGTTCTGCCTGCGCTTGGCACTCGACAACCTGGTCAGCAACAAGGGCAATTCGACATTCTTCTGCGCCGTGAGACCCGGCATCAGGTTGTAGAACTGGAACACGAAGCCGACGTTCGCCGCGCGCCAGCGCGCGAGGTCGCCCTCGCCCATCGTGTCGATGCGCTTGCCGCCGACCGTCAGGCTGCCCTGGGCCGGCGAATCGAGCCCACCGATCAGGTTCAGCAGCGTGGTCTTGCCGGAACCGGACGGACCCATCAGCGCGAAGAAATCCCCGCGCGCGATGTCGAGGTCGATGTGGTGCAGCACCTCGAGTTTCTGCTTGCCGCGTGTGTAGACCTTGGAGAGCCCGCGGATCTGCACCAGCGGACCGTTGTTGGCTTGCACTTCAGCGACTGCTGCGTTCATCGTTGTCTCCTTGCGTTGGAACCCCTCTCCCACCGGGAGAGGGGTAGGGGTGAGGGTACGAATCCAGCAGTGCGGTCCACGCTGCGCGAATCCGAACCCTCATCCGGCCCTTCGGGCCACCTTCTCCCGGAGGGAGAAGGAAACTCAGTTGCCGCTTGCCGCCTGCACGGCCACTTTCTCGCCATCGTGCAGTTCCGCCGGCGGCGTGGTCACCACGTCGTCGCCTGCTGCCAGACCCTGCGTGACCTGCTTCATGTCGGCGAAGTCCGCACCCGTCGTGACCGGCGCCTGCGTGGCGCGACCGTCCTTCACCACGAACACCACGTCCTTGCCCCCGCGCTGCACCACCGCCGACTTCGGCACCAGCACGCCGGGCAAGGGCTGCGCATCCTTCGCTGCCTTCTCCAAAAACGACACCCGCACGCCCATCTGCGGGATGACGCGCGGATCCTTCGTCTCGATCCCGATGCGCACCTTCACCGTGGCCTTGCTCTTGTCGGCGCTCGGGATGATCGCGATCACGCGGGCAGGGATTTTCCAGTCCGGGTAGGCATCCAGTACCGCCTGCACCGGCATGTCCGGTTGCACCCGGCTGATGTAGGTCTCGTTGACGTCGACGTCGACTTCCAGCGAATTCATGTCCACGATGGTGGCAATGCCGCCGCCGCCCAGCGTGTAGGGCGAAACGATCTGGCCAACCTCGGCATCCTTGACCGTGACGACGCCGGCGAATGGCGCGCGAATGGTGGTGTAGCCGACGCCGACCTCAGCCAGCGTGATGTTGGCGGCTGCAGCGGCAGCCTGCTTGATCGCCGCATCCAGCGCCGCCTGGTCGATGGCGACCTGGGTATTGGCCTGCTGGGCAACCTGCGCTGACACATACCCTTGCTTGACCACCGCGCCCATTCGCGCAGCATCAGCCTGGTCCTGCTGCAGCGCCGCGCGCGCCTTGACGACTTGCGCCTGCGCTGCCGCATGCTGCGCCTTGGCGGCGGCCAACTGGGCCACGTATTGGGTATCGTCGATCCGCGCCAACACCTGGCCCTGCTTGACGTGCTGGCCTTCCTCGACGTCAACCGAAGTGAGCGTACCGATGATCTGTGCCGCCACCGTGGCCTTGCGCCGCGCCACTACGTAGCCGGTCGCCTGCAGTACCGCCGCGTCACTGCCCGCCGAGGCCAGCGCCACCGCGGTCGTGGTTTGCACCGTCACGGCCTTCGAGCGCAACGCAAACGCCGCGACCGCCGCCGCGATCAAAATGACGACGATGACGCCGATGATCCACGGCCAACGCGGGCCGCGTGATTCGTCGTCATCGCGCTGGGCGCTGTCGATGCGCAATTGGTGCAGCAGATCGTGATCGGGGTTGTTGTCGCTCACCTGTCGTCCCCATGCGCACAAACGGCGTTCGCGCAAGTCTGTCACAGCTTGGCGTGCGCATCATGAAACCGCCACCGGCAGCCATCAAGCGTCGCGCCTGACAGCTGTCATGCTGGCACTCGGGGTGCATAATGGCTGTCGGCGGCACCAGGCCGGTCAATTCCAGCAGCCCCTGCGCGTGAAGGGTGTCGGGCAAGCACGAGAGTTGCGGATCAAGACAGCCAAGGGACACAGGCCGATGGCATTGATACGGGTTATGCGTACCTGCATGGCATTGGCTGCAAACAGTCTGCGCGCCAGCCGCGGCCGGGCCGCATATCTGATCCTCACCCTGGCAATCACCACGGCTGCATGGCTTACCCTCGCGACGCTGGCGGCTCCTTACATGGGCGACAAGGACAGCGATGGTATCGGCATGATCATCCGCAACGGAAGCCAGGACAGCGGGCAGTTGCCGCTGCATTACGCGGACCGCATCGAGGCGATCCGCGGCGCACGCAACGTATTCTGGTACGGGCTGCAACCGGTCAACTGCACGACAGCGACGATGGTCATGCTCAACGCGCTCGGTGGCCCCGGAACGGACAATCGTCTGGCGATGAAGCAGAAGATTCCCGCTGCCACGATTCAGCGCTGGAACGCGGACCCGCTGGGCGCGATCATCAGTGACGCCGCGGCTTCCAAGTGTGGATGGCGGGTCGGCCAAGGGGTCGAACCGCCCAGCGTCATGAGCAGCGGCAAGCATGTCGCATTGCACGTCGTCGGAATTTTTTCGGGTTCCTATCCTGTCGGCCTCGTACATTACGACTACATCAACCGGGCCGTGCCTGGCTTGCAAGGGAAGGACAAGGTGGTGACGTTTTTTGCAAGTGCCGCCAACCCGCGCGACGACGAAGTCCTTGCAGCCAGGATCGAAGCCGCGTTCGCCCACGACTTTCCGAGCGTCAACGTCACCACCAACGCGACCGAACAGAACGCGTGGGCGCGCTATGGCAAGGTGCAGCAACTGCTTGTGTTCGTGATGGCCGCGATCCTGCTGTGCGCGGCATCGGTGCTGGTCAGCGTACTGGCGCACGCGGCGGCACAACGCAAGTCCAGATTCGCGATGTTGCAGGTGCTGGGGTTTCGACGGTCCACGCTGTTCGGCGCCTTCATGCTCGAGTTGCTGGCGACTGTGTTGCTGGGTGCGCTGCTTGGGCTCGGGCTCGCCAAGCTGGTGGCGCATGAACTTGCATCAACCTTCTTCGGATTCCTTTCCAACGGTGTCCCGATGTGGGCATGGTGGGGACTTCCGGTGTGGCTTGCGATGCTGGCTGGGATCGCATTGGCATGGCCGGCGGGATTGATCGCGCGGGTGCGGCCTGCGGATTACCGGGCAATCTGAGATGCAACTCCTGCGCGAAACCGCCGCCAGCTTCTCCACCGGCTTCAGAATGGCACTGGCACGTCCACGCCACACCCTGCTGATCGCGTTCGGGTTCGTCGTCGCCGGCATCACGCTAGCGGTGTTGCTGACGCTGCCCGCCGGGCTGAATCGGCTGGCCGGCAATACCGGAGCGTCCGACATTGCGGTCGTAATGTCCGGCAATTCTTTCGAGGAATCGGGCGAAAGCTTCAAGCCGGCACTCGCCGCGCTGGCAGGGTCGCTACCGGGTGTCGCGCACGGCCGCCAGGGCCAGCCATTGGTGGCGCCGCAATTCGTGGTGGAAACACGCCTGCGCCGTACCGACGGCAGCACCGCTACGGTGCTGGTACGTGGCGTCACGCCAGTGTTCTGGAATATCGTGCGCCACGCTATCTCGATGCGATCAGGCCAGCGCTTCGCCGCGGGCAAGGACGAGTTGATTGCAGGCGTCGCCGCCGCGCGCGGCTTCGTGGCCTTGGACACCGGCGCCACCACCTCGATCAACAAGAATCCATGGCACGTCAGCGGCGAATTCGCGGCGGGCGGCGGCTTCTGGGAGTCGGAACTGTGGACCGACATGTCGGCCTTGCAGTCGGCCTACCACGCACAAGGTGCTTTGACCTGCCTGTGGGTGAAACTGACATCGCCCGCGGCGTTCACGGCATTCAAGAGAGCACTGCACGACAACCCGCAAACCCAAGGGATGCATGCGGTGCGCCAGCGGGACTACTACACCGACCAGGCCGCGTTTCTGAAATACCTCATCACGGCCGCAACGCAAGGCATCGCCGCGGCGCTGGGGCTGGGTGCCATTCTCGCCATCGTCAACGCACTTGGCTTGGCGTTGGCGGCGCGCAGGCACGAACTCGCGATCCAGCGCGCGGTCGGCTTTCGCCGTGGGAGCCTGGCGCTGGCGCTGCTGGTTGAGGTGCTGGTGATCGGCGCGCTGTGCGCGGCTGTCGCCTTGTTGGTGGCTTGGTTGGCAGTCAACGGCCACGAAGTCGGATCCTCCACGGGCGGCTCTGCGATCCAGTTCCGGATGCGCGTCAATGCAAGCGTCATCGTCTGGACCTTCGCATATGTGTTGATCCTGGGAGTGTTGAGCGCGTTCTGGCCCATCGCTCGCGCGGTGCGGGCGCCGCTGACGCGCGTGTTGCAGGACGAGTGACACGTTCGGTGCGAGCTGCGCGCGCCTACAATCTCGCGAGTCCCGTCGCCGAGGCCAAGTCGATGCCGTTCCTGTTCGATCCACCGCCCGTTCCGAGTCTGCCGATCATGGGCAGCGACATGCGCTTTCCGGTGCACCGCATCTACTGCATCGGCCGCAATTACGCCGATCACGCAAAGGAAATGG
>DZCM01000018.1 GCA_022730295.1 Rhodanobacter sp.
GCCCGACAAGATGAGCCGCGAGAAGATCTTCAACCTCAAGGCCATGGGCGCCGAAGTGGTGCTGACCCGCTCGGACGTCGCCAAGGGCCACCCCGAGTATTACCAGGACCTCGCCGCCAGCATCGCCGAGCGGACGCCGGGCGCGTATTTCATCAACCAGTTCGGCAATCCCGACAATCCGGCCGCGCACGAGGCCAGCACCGGCCCGGAAATCCTCGAACAGCTCGACGGCCGCGTCGACGCGATCGTGTTCGGCTGCGGCTCGTCCGGCACCATGACCGGGCTGTCGCGATTCTTCGCGAAACACTCGCCGGACACGCGATTGATCCTCGCCGATCCGGTCGGCTCGATCCTCGCCCAGTACATCAACGAAGGCACGCTCTCGACCAAGAGCGCCTCCTGGATGGTCGAAGGCATCGGCGAGGATTTCCTGCCGAGCATCAGCGACTTCTCTCGGGTGCACAAGGCCTACCCGATTTCGGACAAGGAAAGCTTCCTCACCGCGCGCGAATTGTTGGCGAAGGAAGGCGTGCTGGGGGGTTCATCCACCGGCACCCTGCTCGCCGCTGCGCTGAAGTACTGCCGCGAACAGACCACGCCGAAACGCGTGGTGACGCTGGTGTGCGACACCGGCAACAAGTATTTGTCGAAGCTCTACAACGATTACTGGATGCTCGACAACGGCTTCCTCGAACGCCAGCCGACCGGCGACCTGCGCGACCTGATCATGCGCCCGTACGCGCAGCGCGACACCGTGGTGGTGAAACCCGGCGACATGCTGGTGACGGCCTACAACCGGATGAAGTTGTACGACGTGTCACAACTGCCGGTGCTGGATGGCGAAAAAATCCTCGGCATCATCGACGAGTCCGACCTGTTGCTGCACGTTTACGGCGACGAGAAGAAATTCCTCGACCCGGTCTCGGCCGCGATGATCACCAAGCTGCAAACGCTCGAGGTCAAGGCCCCGATCGAAAACCTGCTGCCGATCTTCGAACACGACCGCGTCGCGATCGTGATGGACGGCGACAGGTTCCTCGGCCTGATTACCCGCATCGACCTGTTGAACTACCTGCGCCGCCGCGTGGCGTGAACTACCCACCTTTGCAAATCGAGCCTCCCATGCCAGCCAAGAAATCCCCCAACCTCGCCCTCGCCACCCGCGCGATCCACGCCGGTCAGTCGCCCGACCCCTCGACCGGCGCGATCATGACGCCGATCTACCAGACCTCGACCTACGTGCAGGCAAGTCCCGGCAAGCACAAGGGCTTCGAGTATTCGCGCACTCACAACCCCACGCGTTTCGCCTGGGAACGTTGCATCGCCGATCTGGAAGGCGGCGTCGCCGGCTTCGCCTTCGCGTCCGGAATGGCGGCCACCGCGACCGTGCTGGAGTTGCTCGATTCCGGCAGTCACGTGATCGCGATGGACGACGTCTACGGCGGCACCTATCGCCTGTTCGAACGCGTGCGCCGGCGCAGCGCCGGACTCGATTTCAGCTTCGTCGACCTGAATGACGCGGAGGCGTTGAAGGCCGCGCTGAAGCCCGACACGCGCATGATCTGGGCGGAAACGCCGACCAACCCGACGCTGAAACTGGTTGATCTGTCCAGGGTTGCCAGGTTCGCTAAAAAGCATGGCCTGCTGCTGGTCGTGGACAACACATTCTGTTCCCCGATGGTGCAGCGCCCGCTGGAATTCGGCGCCGACATCGTGGTGCATTCGGCAACCAAATATCTGAACGGCCATTCCGACATGGTCGGTGGCGTCGCGATTGCTTCCACCCAGGAGCTGGCCGAACGGCTGGCGTTCCTGCAGAACTCGGTCGGCGCGGTGGCAGGCCCGTTCGACGCATTCCTCGCACTGCGCGGCGTGAAGACGCTGGCGCTGCGCATGCAGGCGCATTGCGCCGGCGCGCTGGAACTGGCCAGGTGGCTGGAAAAACACCCGGCGGTCGAGCGCGTGATCTATCCAGGCCTGAAATCGCACCCGCAGCACGCGCTGGCGCGCCGCCAGATGCACGGTGGCGGCGGCATCGTCACGATCGAGGTGAAGGGCGGTTTGAAGAAGGCGCGGCGGATGCTTGAGCGCTGCGAGTTGTTCGCGCTCGCCGAATCCCTCGGCGGCGTCGAAAGCCTGATCGAGCACCCGGCCATCATGACCCACGCCTCGGTGCCAGCCGCAAACCGCAAGCGGCTCGGCATCAGCGATGGACTGGTTCGCTTGTCGGTGGGCGTCGAGGACGTGCGCGATCTGCGCGACGAGTTGCAGCAAGCGCTGACCTGACCCGGATCGCGCGCTGACGTCAAGTTGATCGGTACGTCGGTGGATCGGGCGGTGCCATGAGTGATGTTCCCAAGGGGTTGCGCAAACACATCGGATCCGCCGTGTTGCGGGTTTTTGCCTGGGGCAAGCAGCACGTCGGCCTGACGCAGGTCTACACGCGGTTGCCGCTTTCCTGGCGGCTCGCGATCCGCCGGCGCCTGCATGGCACGTCCGGGGTACCCATGCCCGTGTTCCCGTTCGGGGACGTGAAGAAACTCGCGACTTCGATCGATTCTGCACACCAAGCCACAAGTCCGGGTGTCAACCTGCTTGGCTATGCATCCGGCGAATTCGGGATTGCAGAAAACGTGCGCTTGTATGCGCGTGCGCTGGAACGAGCCGGGCATCCATTTGTCATCGTCGATCTCGATGCGGGTACGGTCGGCCGCCAGACAGATCGCTCGATGGAGCGTCATTTTGCCGACACGCTGCGCCATGTCGACAACGTGTTTTTTCTCAATCCCGAACAGCTCGCGATTGCACGTCGCATGCTGGGACGCAATGCGTTTGTCGATCGGCACAACATCGGCTTCTGGGTATGGGAACTGGAACGATTTCCGCGCGAGTGGCGCGGCGCCTTCGATTGGGTTGACGAAGTGTGGACGCCGAGCACGTTCGCGCGTGACGCGATCGGCGCCGCGACCGACAAGCCGGTGTTGTGCATGCCCACGGCCGTCGAATTCGAGCCTCCATCGGGGATGGAGCGCGCGTATTTCGGCTTGCCGCGCGATGCGTTCGTGTTCTTGTTCAGTTACGACTTCAACAGTTTTGTCGCGCGCAAGAATCCGGAAGCGGTCATCGCCGCGTTCCGGCAGGCGTTCTCGGACGGCGTTCAAGGCGTGCGCTTGCTCGTGAAGTCCACGAATGGTCACGTTTTTTCGGACAGGCTCGCAGAACTTGAACACGCCGCAGCCGGTGACCCGCGCATTGAAGTACGCGACGGGTTCTTGAGCCGCCAGGAAATGTTCGGATTGCAGAACAATGTCGATTGCTACGTGTCGCTGCATCGCGCCGAAGGCTTCGGCCTCGGCATGGCCGAGTGCATGTATCTGGGCAAACCCGTGATTGCGACGGGCTACTCCGGCAATCTCGACTTCATGAACCGTGGCAACAGTCTGTTGGTGGACTACAACATGGTACCGTTGCATGAGGGCGATTACATGTGCTGGCGTGGTCAGTCCTGGGCCGAGCCCGATGTCGCGCACGCGGGCCGCCTGATGCGGCAGGTCTTCGATGACAGGGCTCTGGCGCGCCGGGTCGGAGCGAGCGCTGCCGCAAGCATCCGCCGTACCCATTCGTACGCGGTCTGTGCTGCCGCGCTCGCGCGGCGTTTGCGAGAAATCGACGGCCACAACACAGCCGCATGATTGCCCACGGTTTGGAGATCGCATAAATGCCCGCGCAACTTGCCGCATTCATGTTGTCTCCACGACAATGCGCAGCTTCGGGAAATCGCTGGCCACTGGCCCCGCCTTGTCTCTCCGGGCGGCAGGAGGCGTGAGTCCATGAAGTTGATGCTGATCGCCATCTGGCACTACCGCCATTTCATCCTGACCTCGATCAGGAACGATCTGCGTACCCGCTTTGCGCGCAGCCGGCTGGGTGCAATCTGGGGTATCTTGCAGCCGCTTGCGCAGAGCGCCATCTATGCCATCGTGATGGGTCGCGTGCTCGGCAGTCGGCTTCCGAACACCACGAACAAGTATGCGTATGTCATTTACCTGTTGGCAGGCCTGGCCGGCTGGACGCTGTTCGCGGAGATGATTACGCGTTGTCAGACAATCTTCGTGGACAACGGCAGCCTGCTCAAGAAGGTGGTTTTTCCGCGCATCTGCCTGCCTTTGATCGTGTCGGGTTCGAGCCTGCAGAACAACCTGTTCCTGCTCGCGACCACGCTGGCCATATTCATCATCGTCGGCAACTACCCCACCTGGACATGGCTTTGGCTGCCTGTACTGGTCATCGTCACGCTGACGTTCGGGCTTGCCTTGGGCCTGGTGCTCGGCGTGTTGAACGTGTTTGTACGCGACGTGGCGCAGGTGATGAACGTGGTGATGCAGTTGTGGTTCTGGCTGACGCCCATCGTGTATCCGGTCAACACCTTGTCAGGTCATTTCGAACTCGTGTTACGGCTGAATCCCATGTATGCCATCGCTTCGTCATATCAGCAGGTTTTCGTGTGGGGGCACGTGCCGCACCTCGAATCGCTGGCGGTGATCTTCGTGGCCTCGTTGCTGGTGCTTGCGGCGGGCATGAGCCTGTTCCGGCGCGCATCGCCCGACATGGTGGACGTGCTGTGAGTGGCGCCGTCCTGCAAGTCGAGGGCCTGGGCAAGGCTTTCCGCGAATACCGGATGGAGTGGCAGCGGATGCTGGGCTGGTTCGGCAGCCAGCAGAAACCGAAGAGTGAATCCTGGGTCTTGCGCAACATCGGGTTCAAGGTGTCAGCGGGCGAAAGCGTCGGCATCGTGGGCCAGAATGGCGCCGGCAAAAGCACCCTGCTGAAGCTGGTGACGGGCACGCTGCGGCCCACGGAGGGGTCGATCCGCGTCGCGGGCCGCATTGCCGCGATCCTCGAACTCGGCATGGGTTTCAACCCCGACCTGACCGGGCGCCAGAACGCACGCTACACCGCGGGCCTGATGGGCATGAGCCCCGACCAGATCGACGCGGTCATCCCCGCGGTCGAAGAGTTCGCCGAGATCGGAGCTTACTTCGATGAACCCATCCGAACCTATTCCAGCGGCATGCAGATGCGCGTGGCCTTCAGCGTGGTCACGGCGGTGCGGCCCGAGATCCTGATCGTCGACGAGGCCCTGTCGGTGGGCGACGCGTATTTCTCGCACAAGAGCATCGCGCGCATTCGCCAGTTTCGCGAGGAAGGCACCACCCTGCTGTTTGTCTCCCACGATGCAGGGGCGATCCAGTCACTCTGCGATCGCGCAATCCTGCTCGACCGCGGCAGGTTGCTGATGGATGGTGCTCCACATGGAGTGATGGATTACTACAACGCACTGATCGCGGAGAGAGAAAATGCCACTGTCGAAGTACATGATCTCGGGGCGGGTGCGATGCAGACTATTTCGGGCACCCGCGAGGCCGTGGTCGAATCGATAAGCCTGTTCAACGGCAAGGGCGAACCTGTCGAGTTCGTCAATGTCGGAGATGCCGTGGAAATGCGCATCAGAGCTGCGATTCATGGCGACATCCCGCGGTTGGTGCTTGGTTACATGATCAAGGATCATCTGGGTCAGGCCGTGTTCGGCACCAATACCTACCACACGCGCCAGATGCTGGAACATTTGCGGGATGGCCAGATCGTCGAGTACCGCATCGCTTTTCCGATGAATTTCGGCCCTGGCAGCTATTCGATATCGACCGCGCTTTGCAGCAGCGACACACACCTCGTCAACAATTACGAATGGCGCGACCTCGCACTGGTATTCACCGTCGCCAACCAGAACCGCGATTTCTTCGTGGGCAATGCCTGGGTGCCGCCACGGATCGAGGTGCTGCAACGATAGATCTGCGTGCGTTTCGTCGTGCGTATTCGAAGGGGCAGAGAGGTTTTGCGGATGCGGGCCGATCCTCAGGCGCCACATCCACAGGTCAAACACAAGGGGTTGAGGTTTCATGAAAACCGCATTGATCACGGGAGTATCGGGCCAGGACGGCGCCTATCTGGTGCAGTTGCTGCTGGACAAGGGCTACAAGGTGTACGGTGCGTACCGGCGCACCAGTTCGGTGAACTTCTGGCGGATGCAGGAACTCGGTGTTGCCGGGCACCCGAACCTGGAACTGGTCGAATACGACCTCACCGACCCAGGCTGCAGCCTGCGCCTGATCGGGAAGACGAAGCCGGACGAGGTCTACAACCTGGCCGCGCAGAGTTTCGTCGGGGTGTCGTTCGAGCAACCGGTCACGACCGCCGAGATCACCGGGCTGGGCGCGCTGCACCTGCTGGACGCGATCCGCACGGTGAAGCCGGACACGCGTTTCTATCAGGCGTCCACCTCGGAGATGTTCGGCAAGGTGCAGGCCGTCCCGCAGAACGAGCACACCATGTTCTGGCCTCGGAGCCCGTATGGCGTTGCCAAGCTGTTCGCGCACTGGAGCACGGTGAACTATCGCGAATCGTTCGGGATCTTCGGCGCCAGCGGGATACTGTTCAACCACGAATCGCCCTTGCGCGGGCGCGAGTTCGTGACCCGCAAGATCACCGACGCGGTGGCGCGGATCAAGCTGGGCCAGCAGGAATACCTGGAACTGGGCAACCTCGACGCCAAGCGCGACTGGGGCTATGCCGCGGAATACGCCGAGGGCATGTGGCGGATGCTGCAGGCCGCCCAGCCGGACACCTTCGTGCTGGCGACGGGAAGAACCGAGACGGTGCGCGACTTCGCGACGCTGGCGTTCAAGGCGGCGGGCATCGGGATCGAGTGGCAGGGCAGCGAACAGAATGAAACCGGCATCCGCAGCGATACGGGCAAGACGGTGGTGAAGGTGAACCCGAAGTTCTACCGTCCGGCCGAGGTGGACATGCTGGTCGGCGATGCCGCGCACGCGCGCGCGGTGCTTGGCTGGCAGGCCACGACCACGCTGGAGGAACTATGCCGGACGATGGTCGCGGCCGACCTCAAACGGGTCGAACGTGGCGTCTCGTTCTGACAAGCCGCGCGCTGCTGACCGGTTGCCACGGTTTTATCGGGCGCCATGTCGCGGCAAAACTGCAAGGTCGATTCGCACGGCGAGCCAGCCAATCGGCCGTTGTGGGTTTGGAATTACCTGATGTGTACCGACGCGGGCTTCGTTTACGCCCTGCCGTACACATCTTCCAGCCGCACGATGTCGTCTTCGCCGAGATAGCTGCCGGACTGCACTTCGATCAGTTCCAGCGGCACCTTGCCGGGGTTGCGCAGGCGGTGCACCGCGCCCAGCGGCAAGAAAGTGCTTTCATTTTCCGCCACCAGGAACACCTCGTCGTTGCGGGTGACTTCGGCAGTGCCCGATACGATCACCCAGTGCTCGGCCCGATGGTGATGCCTCTGCAGGCTGAGGGCTGCGCCGGGTTTCACGGTGATGCGCTTGACCTGGAAGCGTTCGCCCATGTCGACGGAGTCGTAACTGCCCCAAGGACGGTACACCTTGCGATGGAACAGGTGTTCCTGACGTCCGTCCAATTTGATCTTGTCGACCACCCTTTTCACATCCTGAACCCGCGCACGCGGTGCGACCAGCACGGCATCCGGCGTATCCACGATCACGATGTCTTCGAGCCCCAGTGCAGCGACCAGTCGTCGCTCAGTGCCGCGCACGAAGCAGTTGTGGCTGTCGACGGCGATCACGTCGCCTTCCAGCCGGTTGCCGGCCGCGTCCCGCTGCGATGCTGCCCACAGCGCATCCCACGAACCGATGTCGCTCCACGCGCAACTCACCGGCACGACGGCCGCACGGGTGGTTTTTTCCATCACCGCGTAGTCGATGGAGTTGTCGGGTGACGTCGCGAAGGCGTCCTTGTCGATACGCACGAAATCGAGGTCGGCCTTGGCTTTGTCGAAGGCGGCCTTGCTGGCCGCGTGCATGGCCGGGGCATGCTGCTGCAGTTCCTCAAGAAAGCGGGCAGCCTGGAACAGGAACATGCCCGAGTTCCACTCGTAGTCGCCGGCCTCGATGTAGGTTTTCGCCTTGGCCACATCGGGTTTTTCCACGAAGCGTTCGACCCGAAACCCGCCATCGCCAATCGCTTCCGCGCGCTTGATGTAGCCGAACCCGGTTTCCGCTGCCTCGGGCCGGATGCCGAAGGTGACCAGCCAGCCTTGTTCCGCAAGCGGCATTGCCTTGCCGACGGCTTCCGCGAAGCTTCGGGTGTCGCCGATCAGGTGATCGGCCGGCAGCACCAGCAGGGTCGCATCGGCATCGTTCGCGAGGGCCTGCCATGCCGCCAGCGCGATGGCCGGGGCGGTGTTGCGGGGCATAGGCTCCAGCAGGATCGAAGCACCCTCGACCTTCAACGCACGCAACTGTTCGGCGACCAGGAAGCGATGTTCTTCGCTGCACACCACGATGGGCGCGCCGGTTCCGGCAAGCGCACGGGTGCGTTCGGCCGTCTGCTGGAAAAGGGTTTCGGTTCCCGCCAATTCAAGAAATTGCTTGGGCAGGTTCTTGCGTGAAAGCGGCCACAGGCGGGTGCCGCTGCCGCCGCTGAGGATGACGGAGGTGAGCATTGAGGATTCCTTGCAACGATCAGCGGCACAATTTAGCAGGGCCTGGCTGGGTAGAGCGTGCCTACGTGGCGGCATGGCCAATGAGTGGTTGCCAACGCATTCGGCAGATCGAAAGAGATTGTGCCACTCGAGTGTACCCTCAATGTTCATGATCATCCAGGGCGCAAATTTCATGCATGCACGTCACGCCGTGTTGTTCGCATCCGTCTTGTCCGTATTTGCGTTGACCGCCTGCCAATCCGGTAAGCCTGCAAGTGGTTCGCCTGGGCAAACTGCGACTGGTTCATCGCCAGGCCGTGCGCCAATCGCCGCGTACACCGCTACGCAGCCGACTGGTCCACAACCGACTGGTTCGCTACATGCGAAGTTGGCGCTGGTGGGGCACCCCGAGATGACGGCGGATGGCAGAAACCTTCTGGTCAGGATTGCCGTGACCAATGATCGAACCCAAGCGTTCGGCTTTGCGAGTGGCCGCTATGGTGTGAACCTCGCGCCCACAGCATCGATGTAGCCGGCGAGGTAGCGGATCTGAAGTTGGCGCGCGACCACTTGCCGCAGATTGCGCCCGGCACGAGCCAGCAAGCGTCGATCCAGATCTCGGTGACGGGCGCCTTGGGGCACCGCGTGGAATTGCTGCCGGTCGACGAGGGCGTGGCCTGGTTCGACAAATGGAGCAACAAACCGCTGGTGATGGGTCCGTTCAACGCTTGCCCCGATGGCTCGTCAGCCAAGGTCTGCGATGCCACTGGCCAGCCGTTGCTGATTGCACCGTCGCAATAGCCCTGAGCCGCCGCGGTCGTCGGTTTCGGCCGCATCATCCAACTGGCGGCACGAGCGATGGCGCTGCACTTGTCGTGCAGCGCTTGGGTTGCTTGAGAGTTCTGGGATAATGGCGAGTTCTGGCATCCCGCCCCCCCCGCGCGGTACCTGCAAAATGTATCAAAATGCACTTGTCTCCTACGCACAGAACGGCGAAGACGCCTTGCTCAGGCGTGCGCTGAGCGATGTGCAGCGTGGCTTCTATATCGACGTCGGCGCACAGGATCCGATTGAATTTTCGGTGACGAAGGCGTTTTACGAGCGGGGTTGGCACGGCATCAATATCGAACCCGTGCGGCACTGGCATGACCGTCTGGTCGAGGATCGTCCTCACGACATCAACCTGCGCCTTGCCGCATCGAACCAGGTGGGCACGATCAAGTTGTTCGAGGTCGAGGATACGGGTTTGTCGACCTCTGCCCCCGAGTTTGCCCGTAGACACGAAACAGAGGGTTACACGCTTCGCGAACAGACCGTTGAATGTACGACGCTGGATCAGATCTGCGCCGACAACGATGTTCACACGGTACATTTCCTCAAAATTGATTGCGAAGGTGCCGAAAAATCAGCGTTGGGGGGGATCTCGCTTGCCGGTGTGAGGCCTTGGATCATCCTGGTGGAGGCCACCGAGCCCAACAGTACCAAGCCGACTTGGCACGAATGGGAATACCTTCTGACTGGGCGTGGTTACCATTTCGTGTTTTTCGATGGACTGAATCGCTATTACCTCGCAGACGAGCATATGAACAGAGCCTCTGCGTTCGAAGCGCCCGTGAATGTCTTTGACAGCGTGACGCGGATTTCCGAAGTCAACGCGCAGAAGCGGATTGAACAATTGCAGGGTGAGGTGGAGGGGCTGCGGGGCGCGGTGATCGTGGCGAAATTGCGCGCCCGTCTTGGTGCAGCGAAGGCCGAGCGTGATGCTGCCATTGTGGAACGCGATGCGGTCACGGCCGAGCGCGATGCTGCCGTGGCAGCGCATCACGCTGCATTGCAGCACGAGGAAGCCGAGCACAAGCGCGAACTGGGACGCCTTCAGGCGAGCTTGGCAGAGTTGTTGTCCAGTCATTCCTGGCGCATCACCGCACCTTTGCGTGCCTGTTCACGCGCTACCCGCCGCCTGTATCGAGGGGTGCGCAGGCTGGTCTATTTGTTGCTGCGGCCATTCGCGCATTGGGCCAAGCCAGTGTTGTTGCGCCTTGCGCAGAAACCCGCTGCAAGGAAACTGGTGATCCGCGTATTCGGCAGGCACTCGAGGTTGGTGAATACGGCGCGACTGTTCCTGATCGGCACGCCCACGCCTTATCACCCCGCTGAGGCGATGGCACCTTCGCCCGAAGTTGTGAAGGAGGGGGAGTCGTTGTCGGCAAGAGGCCGTGAGGTCCTGTCGACGATCGAGGACATGCGGATGCAAGAAAAGGGAGAGACGCAGCGTGCGAGTCGTACTTGATCTGCAGGCTTGCCAGAGTGGCGGCAGCCGCACGCGCGGCATAGGAAGATTTGGTTGGGAACTGGCCGTGGCCATGTTGCAGCGCTCGGGGGCGGATGAGCTATGGGTGGCGCTGAACGGTGCGTTTGCCGAGTCGACTGAGTCGATTCGCAGCGATCTTTCAGGGTTGTTGCCGGCGGAGCGCTGTATCACCTGGCGGGTAGCCGGTTCGACCGCCGCCGCGGATCCGCGCAATGCCTGGCGCGCTGCCAGTGGCGAGGTGTTGCGCGAGACATTGCTGGAATCGCTGGCGCCCGACTGGGTGCACATCGGCAATTTGTTCCAGGGATTCGTGGACGATTCGCTCGAATCGGTGCCGACCCGTCCCGATGCGGCGCCCGTGGCGGTGACGCATCATGACCTGATACCGCTGGTCTATCCGCACGACTACATCACCTCGCCGCAGGCGAAGATGTGGTATTTCAGAAGGCTGGAATCGCTCAAGCGCGCGCCGCTGGTGCTGACCAACTCGGAGTTCACGCGCAGCGAGGCGATCGAGATGCTGGGCCTGCAGGCCGCATCGGTGGTGTGTATCGGATGCGCGGCTTCCGGTCATTTCGCCCCGCTCGATGTGGATGCAACCACCCGTGACGAGGTGTTCGCGCAGTACGGCATCACGCGTCCGTTCGTGATGTACACGGGTGGCGCGGATCCGCGCAAGAATGTCGAGGGCCTGATCCGCGCTTTCTCCATGCTTCCAGCCGCGGTACGGCAGGCACACCAACTGATCTTCGTCGGCAAGGAACCCGTCGACTTTCGCGACGCCTTGCTCGGCACCGCCCGCAAGGCCGGCGTCGATCCCGGCGACCTTGTTTTTACCGGGTTCGTGCCCGACGAACGGTTGGTGATGCTTTACAACCTGTGCCGCCTATTCGTGTTTCCGTCCTTGCGTGAAGGTTTCGGGCTGCCGGCGCTGGAGGGCATGGCATGTGGCGCGCCCGTGATCGCTTCGAATACCTCGAGCCTGCCGGAAGTGATCGGGTGGCCCGATGCGATGTTCGATCCGTACAGCGATGAAGCGATCGCCAAGGCCATGTACGCCGGACTGACGGATGAGGCTTTCCGATCGGTATTGATCCAGCACGGTACGGGTCGCGCAAAGCTGTTTACCTGGGAACGCAGCGCGCAACGCGCGCTCGACGCGATGCGTGCAGCGGGCGAAAGAATCGTTGCGCGTCGAATGGATCGGGCGCGCGAGCAAGCCGCGCTGACGGCGTCGCGCCGACCGGGTGTCGACCATGCAGCATGGCGGGAGATCTTACGTTGAGGATCGTTCTGGACTTGCAGGCGTGCCAGGGGGAAAGCCACGAGCGGGGGATCGGGCGTTATTCCTGGGCTCTCGCACAGGCGATGCTGCGTTGTGGCTGCGACCGGCATGAATTCTGGGTGGCCTTGAATGCAGCGCTCCCCGTATCCGTCGAAACCATGCGGCGCAAGTTGGATGGGTTGCTGCCGCCCGAGCGCATCGTTGCGTGGCAAGCCGAAGGGCCGATGGAGGCGCGTGTCGTCGCCAATGAACCGCGACTTGAACGTGGCTTGGCTGTGCGCGAGGCGTTCCTCGATGCGCTACAGCCCGATTTCGTGCACATCGCCAGCCTGTTCGAGGGCATGAGCGATGATTCGTTGCAATCCGTGCCTGCGGCATTGGATGCCGCGCCAGTCGCCGTCACGCTATACGACCTGATCCCCTTGCTGAATCGCCCGCAGTATCTGCCGAATTGGATCGCACGGGATTTTTACTACCGCCAACTCGATTCGCTGCGACGCGCACGCCTGCTGCTTGCCATTTCCGAGAGTTCGCGCAGGGAAGTGCTGGAGTGTCTGGGTTGGCCTGAAGACCGGGTGGTCAACATTTCTTCCGCGGTGGATGCGAAGTTCAGGCATATCGATCTGGATGCGGCCTCGGCCTCGAGGCTGAAACGAAAATTCGGGTTGCGTCTGCCGTTTGTCATGTGTGCCGGCGTAGTCGAAATGCGCAAGAATGTGGATGCGCTGATTCGCGCGTTCGCTGCACTGCCCAGCGATTTGCGTAATACACACCAACTGGTGCTGGTCGGCAAGGTTGGCTCACTGGACGATGCCAGGATCCTCGAACTGATGCGCAAGCACGGACTGGCATCCGAGGCGGTGGTCATGACGGGGTTCGTCGTCGACGACGACCTGATCGGCTTGTACAACCTTTGCAAGCTGTTCGTGTTCCCGTCGTGGCACGAAGGGTTCGGGTTGCCTGCCCTGGAAGCCATGGCTTGTGGCGCGCCGGTGATCGCGGCAGGTGCGTCCAGCCTGCCGGAGGTGGTCGGGCGGGAGGACGCACTGTTCGATCCGCACGACGATGCATCAATCATGGCGTTGATACAGAAGGTCTTGCGCGATGACGCGCTGCGTGCGTCGCTTGCGGCGCACAGTCTCGAACGTGCGAAACGGTTTTCCTGGGACGAAACCGCGCAGCGCGCACTGGCCGCGATTGAGGAAGCAGCGCGCCGGCCGTTGCGTGATCCGGAACGCGCGACGAAACCTCGCCTGGCTTACGTGCCGCTGGCTTCGGCAAACCGTACGGGCCTGGTACAGCAGTACATGGGCCTGATGCGCGCGCTGATGGCCCACTACGACATCGAACTGGTCACAGATGTTCCGGGAGTCGACCAGGTCGTGCCGAGGTCATGGTCGATCCGCAGTACGCGTTGGTTCCGCAGCCACGCCGGGGTCTACGACCGCGTGCTCTATCAGGCCGGTGATTTGCCTTGCAGCGAGTACGAGGCGGTGCTGTTGCGGCGTGTCCCGGGAACCGTACTGCTGCATCGAATCCCACCGGAACGGATCGCGGAACTGTTTGCGGACGAACCGCCCGAGAGGGAGGTCATGCGCACGAAGCTGTATCGCGCATGGGGGTATCGCGGGCTGATGGCCGCCGACGGGAACGTGGATTGGCAGGATCTGCTTACGCGCTATCCGGCGAGCTATGCGGATCTGGAAAATGCCGATGGACTGGTTGTCACGCCGGCCGGGAACGAGAAGGCGGCGGCCTGGAATCCCGGAGAGCGCGCGGCTGCGGCTGTGCATCATCTCTCGTTCCAGCCGCGGCAAGTGGGATCCTGCGAAAGCAGCGGGGCGGCATTTGCGCACGATCCAGATGCGCGTGAGGCGGCCGGGGAATTGCGTGATGCGATCGAGCGCTTGCATGTGGCGAGCCCGCACCCACGCATGCAGCAGGCGCTCGCCGATCTGGTTGCACGCACGGCGGGGCTCACCCCGGAACCGGGGGATGTGGCGCTGGCCGCGCAGGCGATTGCGGATGCCTTTCCACCGACTCTTGCGCAGCGGCAATTGTTGCTGGACATTTCGCGGCTAGTGGTCACCGACGCCGGCAGCGGAATCCAGCGCGTCGTGCGCAGCTACCTGACGGAGTTGCTGCGCAGCCCTCCTGCAGGGTTTCGCGTCGAGCCGGTCTACGCACTCCACGAAGAAGGGTTCTATCGGTACGCGCGCGACTATACCTGTCGATTTCTCGAGGTTGATCCGCTTGAAATGCGCGATGAGCGGCTGGATGTTGCGCCGGGCGACATGTTTCTGGGTTTGGATCTCGCAGCGGACATCGTGCCGGGCCGGAAGGATTATTTCCTCGATCTGCGGCGCCGCGGCGTGTCCATCCATTTCATTTTCTACGATGCGCTGGCCGGACGCCACCCGGAGTGGTTTCCGGAGGATCTGTCGATGTGGATGCGCCGGTGGTACCAGACCATCGCCGAGGTTTCGGACGGGGTGATCGCCATCTCTCGTGCCAGCGCCGAGGATTTGCGCGACTGGCTGGTGGAAAATGGTCTGCGGCGGGATCGTCCGCTGCCCATCTCATGGGTGCATATCGGCGCGGACATCGGGGCAAGCGTGCCGAGCCGGGGTATTGACGAATCAATCAAACGCGCCATCAAGACCTGGCACGGCTCACCGGTCTTCCTGATGGTGGGGACGGTCGAGCCGCGCAAGGGCCAGAGCCAGGCGCTGGATGCATTCGAGAAACTCTGGACCGCAGGTGCGGGCGATCGCCTGGTCATCGTCGGCAGGCAGGGCTGGCGGATGGAGGCGTTTGCGCAAAGATTGCGCAATCATCCTGAATTCGGCAAGCGCCTGTTCTGGCTCTGCGGTATCAGCGACGAGATGCTGGAAGCCGTCTACGTAGCCTCCGATGTGTTGTTGGCGGCATCGTTCGGAGAGGGCTTCGGCCTGCCCCTGATCGAGGCTGCGCAACACGGATTGCCGATCCTGGCACGTGACCTGCCGGTGTTTCGCGAGGTCGCGGGCGACGCGGCGGTCTATTTCGATGCGCCAGATGCCGGGGTGCTGGCTCGCGCGATCACGGCGTGGGTCGAGCGCGCGAGGAATGGCGACCTGCCGGATGTACGCCTATTGCAACATCTGACCTGGGCGGAAAGTACAGTACAGCTGTTGGCTGCCATTGAAGGGCAAGGCCCCTGCATCCATTGGCAGCCATCCAAAAGAGCGACGGCAGACCATGGTTCAGACTCCGAAGCACGGGTTGTCGTGTGACGAGGCCGGTCGGTGACAGCATGATTTGCAGCGCGCCTTTCACCAAAGAACGAGGCCTGCGTTCACTGCTACCCTGCACCGGCAGAGGGTGTGATGGAAAAACGACACGGGGGATCGGGTGCGGGAACGTTCCTGCATGTCAACGTGGTGGCGCGCGGCTTACGTTCAATGAGAGGAGCGTTGCCGCGTGAAACCGGGGGAGTAGCGGGTGGAAGATGAGGCCATCAACCAGAACGCCGATGCGCGGTTGACCGATACGGTGCGTGCTGCGACGGCGCCCGGGCTGGCGGCAGATCGCCTGTTGGTCTGGACGGCCGTGTTCGCGATCGTGACCAGCCTGGTGGGGCTGGTGACGACACTGGCAGGCGTTTTCCACGCGCCGCAAGTGCTTCTGATATCCCTCGTATTGACCATCCTGTGCGTCCGCAAGATGGGTGCGGGTGCGACGAGGCTGCCCGGCCTGACGCCCCGTTGCCTGCACATGGTCTTGCTGATCCTGGTGGCGCTGATATTCCGTGTGCCCGCCTATCATTATGTGCTGGGCGGCCAGGATGAGGGACTCTATGTAAACATCGCCCACTACATCAATGACACGGGGGGCGTTGCCGTCCACGATCGTACCAGGCAGGAGCTGAAAGGAACGCCGCTCCTGGACAATTACATCGCGGAAAATCAGATAGCCGGCGGAACCTACCTGGCGGGCGTGTACAAGCGCAGCTACAAGAACGGAAAGCTCGAGTTCCAGTTCTATCATGTATTTCCTGTCTGGATGGCCTTGTTCGACGGGATTTTCGGCAGCACGGCCGGGGTCTATGCGCTCACGTTCCTGGCCATATTTTCGATAGTCCTGTTTTACCGTCTCGCGCTGTTGTTGACCGGTTCGTACCGAGCCGGCCTGGCCGCCGGGGGGCTGCTGGCACTCAGTCCCCTGCACACTTTTTTTTCGAAGTTTCCCGTCACCGAAGTGCCCACGCTGTGCTTTGCGCTGATCGGTTTCCTGTTCCTGGCGGCCTTCTGGTCGTCGCCACGGGAAGGTAGGCAGTACAAGAGTTGGCTCTGCATATCGGTACTCGCATTCCTGTGCGTGTTCACGACCCGCATCAGCGGGTTCATGTACGTGCCGTTTTTCATTGCGCTGGCGTGGGCAGCCTTGATCTTTGACACCGATCGCGCAAGGTGCCGCGCCCTCCAACGCTGGGCTGTAGGCGTCACGGTCGTGTATCTCGTTTCAGTGGTCTACGGCCTGGTTTGGTCGCATTCGTACTCGCACGATATATACAACTTGTCTTTCGCCCCCCTGCTGGGGAGCCATTGGAAGGGCGTGCTCGCGGTTGTCGGCATATTTATAGTCGTGATATGGGTTGCGTTGGCATGGATGGTTCGCAATGAAAGTTTGCGTGCACGGTTTGGAATATGGTTCGAACGTCCCGTGGGCTGGGTACCGACCGTCGTGGTATGGGGCGCGCTGCTGCTGGGCATGGTCAAGATTTATCGCCTGGCGTGGACAAGCCGTTATGTATCCGACCCGTGGTTGGGTGCCATGTGGCACGTGGCGGATGCGGGCCGGACCTCCGTCGAGGCCAGCAGCTTGTGGACGCTGGTGGTATTTCTTGGCCCGTTTCTGGTGCTTGCCTTCCTGCTGCTCGCGACGATCAGAAAACACGAACCGCGGATAGCTTTCCTGTTCTGGTTCGTGTCCGGATTTTTCGCTTACATATTGTTGCTGCAGTGGGTCACCCCATACGTTCCGTATTACTCCCGTTACCTGTTGAGCGAGCTCGTGCCGTACACGATCCTGTTCGTGGTCTGTGTATGGAGCGGGCTGCGGCGCAGCCTTGGCCGCAAAGTACTGACGGCCGCGATCGTGGTGAGCGCGGTGTACGCGACGGCTCTGTCGGCAACGCAGATAGGGAAGAATGAATACGCGGGGGCGTACACCGAACTGGCGCGGGCCATCGCGCCGGTGGGGCCGTCCGACATGGTGCTGCTGTACCTGCAGCCGGGCGCTCCCTTTAACCAGAACCAGATCAAGACGCCCCTGCTTTACACGTTCCATCGCCAAACGGTGACCGTGGGCACTTCGGATTTGACCGACGCGGCGTACCTGGCGAAGCTCGACTCCCTGTGCAACAACGTATTCCTGCTCACGGAGGGAGGGGGCTATACGCCGCCCGGCTTCGAATTGGTCACAAGCACACAATTCAACATCAGGCGTTACGAATGGAACCACACGTTTCCGCGCAAACTTGCTCCGCCAAGCGATGTCATCCTCAATCTGTACCGGATGGCCCACCCACGGCTGCCCGAGGGAACACCGCTGGGATTTGCGACGGATGGTGTTGCCGCCGGGTGGCTGGAGTCGGGCTGGACTACTCCGGGGAGTTGGGGGACCTGGAGCTCCGGCAAGCAAGCCGTACTCCGGATCGACTCGCGCGAGCTTCCGGACGTGCACGGGCCCTTGTCGTTGCGGTTGGACGGGAAGGTGTTCGTCGTCCCGCAGCATCCCGTGCAACGAATCAC
Organism: Rhodanobacter sp.; assembly: GCA_022730295.1. Classification (GTDB taxonomy): domain Bacteria; phylum Pseudomonadota; class Gammaproteobacteria; order Xanthomonadales; family Rhodanobacteraceae; genus 66-474. Next base: position 17,919 of record DZCM01000018.1, read on the forward strand.
GGTTACGGTCAATGGTGAACCCGCCGGTCAGTACACCCTGCGCTACCCGAACGAGAAATTCTCCCCGCGCATACCGTTGGGGCAGGTCGGCGTGGAACCCATGCACATGATTCGCGTGGTATTCGATTTGCCCGATGCCATGAGTCCCAGGGATCTCGGACTCAGCGTCGACGGACGGGATCTGGCGATGGCGCTCATCAGCGCGACCATCGAGCCTTCCTCGCAACACGGGCAAGCTGCGCCGGCCGCATCGAAGGCAGGTAACCCATAGCGGCGCTCGTGGCGCCAGGTTGTCACGAGGAGTCGGTCTCAGTAACGTGGTTTGTCGGCGACAGATCGGGTAAGTTCGATCCGCTGCAGGCGCAAGTTGACCTGTTCCATCAGCTTGCGGTTGGTGGCAATCAGGTCGGCGACCAGGCCGATCATGAAAGACAGGCTGCCGAGCAGGATGCACAGCGCAGCCAGGATCAGCGACTGCACGTGGCCACCGCCGTCGCCGGCGGCAAGGAAGACCAGGAACCGCACACCGATCGCGAGTCCGGCCAGCGTACACACACTTCCGGCCCACGCGAACAGGACCAGCGGCCGATAGATCACGAATACCCTGAAGATGGTCACCAGCGAGCGCTTGACGTAGTTCGGGATGCTCTTGACCAGCCGCGAAGGGCGCAAATCCGGATTGGTGCGAATGGGTACGGATACCACCGCGAGATTGCTCAAGCCGGCCTGAATGATGGTTTCCAGCGTGTAGGTATAGGCATTGAACACGTTGAGCCGCATCGCCGTCTCGCGGGTCATGGCGCGAAAACCGCTGGGAGCATCCGCGACATCGGTTTTGCTGGCGAGCCGCACGGCCCAGCTGCCAAGATGCTGCAGCCTTTTCTTGATCCAGCTGAAGTGTTCAGTCTGCGCGATGGGGCGCGCGCCGATGACCATGTCCGCCCGGTGCTCGAGGATCGGTTGCACCAGCAGCGGAATGTCGGAAGCTTCGTATTGGTTGTCGGCGTCGGTGTTGACGATGACATCGGCGCCCCGCTGCAAGGCGGCATCGATGCCGGTCATGAAGGCAGCCGCGAGCCCCCGGTTGACCGGGTGGCGCACCACGTGGTCGACGCCGAGCGTGCGTGCCAAGCCGGATGTGCCATCTGTGGATCCATCGTCGATCACCAGCCATTCGACTTCGTCGAAGCCTTCAACCACGCGCGGCAAGGTCGCCAGTGCGGCGCCGAGGGTCTCGGCCTCGTTGAGGCAAGGAATCTGGATGATCAGCTTCATATCGGATGTGTCGCTGCGCCCGCGAAGCTCACGAGGCCAGGCCGTCGCGGCAAGCTTCGTAAAGTGCCAATGCCCCCGGATTGGCCAAGGCATCGGTGTTCTTCACGGTCTCGCCGTGGATCACGGCGCGCACGGCCAGTTCGGAAATCTTGCCGGAGATCGTGCGCGGGATGTCGGCGACCTGCAGGATCTTCGCCGGCACGTGCCGTGGCGTGGTGTTGTTGCGGATCTGCTGCCGGATCCGTTCGCGCAAGGCGTCGTCCAGCCGCAGGTCTTCGCGCAAGCGCACAAACAGCACGACACGTTCGTCGCCCTGCCAGTGCTGACCAACGGCAACGGATTCGAGGATCTCGGGCAGTTGTTCGACCTGCCGGTAGATTTCCGCGGTGCCGATGCGCACGCCACCGGGGTTCAGGGTTGCGTCGGAGCGGCCGTAAATGATGATGCCTTCGTGCGCGGTGAGTTCGGCGCGGTCGCCATGGCACCACACCCCCGGCACCTTGGAGAAATATGCAGCGTGATACTTCTCGCCGTCCGGGTCGTTCCAGAAACCCACCGGCATCGACGGAAACGGCGCCGCGCAGGCAAGTTCGCCCGGCTGCTCGCGCACGGGGTGGCCGTCCTCGTCCAGAATCTGCACCTTCAATCCCAGCCCGCGGCACTGCAGTTCACCGCGATACACCGGCAGCAGCGGATTGCCCAGCGCGAAGCAGGAGATGATGTCGGTACCGCCGGAGATCGAGGCCAGCAGCACGCGTTCCTTCACGTCGCGATAGACGTAGTCGAAACTTTCCGGTGCCAGCGGCGAGCCGGTCGAAAGAATGGTTTTGAGCGCATGCAGCTTGTGGGTCTCGCGGGGCTTGACGCCCATCTTGGCGGTGGCATCCAGCCACTTGGCACTGGTGCCGAAAATGCTGATGCCGATTTCGTCGGCGAGGTTCCACAGCGCGTTGCCGTCGGGATACGTCGGCGAACCGTCGTACAGCACCACGGTGGCGCCCACCGCCAGCGACGACACCAACCAGTTCCACATCATCCAGCCGCAGGTGGTGTAGTAGAAGATGCGGTCTTCGCGCTTCAAGTCGGTGTGCAGCACCAATTCCTTCAAGTGCTGCAACAAGGTGCCACCGGCGCCGTGCACGATGCACTTGGGCTTGCCGGTGGTGCCCGAGGAATACATGATGTAGAGCGGATGCTCGAACGGCATCGAGGTGAATTCGAGCGGGTGATCCTCGTGGCCTGCAAAGTCGTCCCACGTGATCGAATCACGCAGGCCATCGAGCGCAAGCGGCTCGCCCGAATACGCAATCACCACGCACTTTTCGATCGAGGGAATCGCGTCCAGTACCTCGCGCACCTTGGCGAGGCAATCGTGGCGCTTGCCGTTGTAGGGATAGGCGTCGGCGCAGAACAACACTTTCGGTTCGATCTGGCCGAAGCGGTCGACGATGCCGTTGACGCCGAAATCAGGCGAGGCCGATGACCACACCGCGCCCAGCGAAGTCGCGGCGAGCATGGCAATGATGGTTTCCGGAAGATTCGGCAGGAAGCCTGCGACGCGGTCCCCGGGTTGCACGCCCGCTGCTTTCAACGCGTGCGCGATGCGCGCCACTTCGCCTTGCAGTTGCGCGTAGGTGATCTCGCGCTTGTGACCCCACTCGTTGCGGAAAACGAGCGCCAGCTTGTCGTCCTTGAAGCGCAGCAGGTTCTGCGCGAAATTGAGTTTGACGTTCGGAAACCAGTGCGCGCCGGGCATCTTGTCGCCATCGACCAGCGCGGGCTCGAACTCGCCGCTGGCGCGGATGCCGCAGAACTCCCACACCAGCTGCCAGAACTTCGGCGCGCGGTTGACCGAGAAATCGTACAAGGGCGCATAGCTGCCGATGTCGGCGTTGCCGGTCGCGTCATGCACGAAGCGCACGAACCGGTGCAAGTTGGCGCTCTCGCGGCGCTCGGGGCTGGGTGTCCATTGCGGGATGGCGTCAGACATGCAAAGTCCATTTCCGGAAACAATGAAATTGTAGCGGATCGAAATTCGTCGAGCCTGGTCTTGATCTGGTGGTAGCGACCATGGCGGTGCGGCCTGCCGGCGTCCAGCTTGCGCCGGTTTGGCGCGAGGGGTTTGATCAACCCGGCGCTGTGATGCCGGCGAAATGGCCCGTGGAGTACGGCTCAGTGCGGATGCCGGGGTACCGACTGTTGGGCTGGCCTGGTTGAAGCCGGCTGCGGTGTCAGTGCCAGCAGACATTCAGCCAGCGATTCCCATGAAAAACGCGGTTTGCGCGCGTGGATGCATTGCCGCATCGCGGCGAGCTGCTCGCGCGTTACTGTCCGGATGGTCCGGGCGAGTTCTGTGGCTGAACCGGCCTCGACGAGGAACCCGGTCACCCCTTCTTCGATCACATCCGGAAATGCGCCGGTTCGGGTGGCGAGGATCGGGCGCTCGTAGTGCATGGCCATTGCTGCCACTCCGCTCCCTGATGCCGCGAGGTACGGCAGCACCACCAGATCAGCGCGGGCGAAATAGCCGGCTACGCTTTCGGCGCTGACGTAGTCCAGGTGCAACTCCACATTCGGCGCCTGCTTGGCAGCGATGCGCTGGGTGAGCTCGCCGGGTGCAATCCACGGTTCGCCAACCACCGTCAGGTACACATGGACGTCGTTGAGCTGAGCCAATGCATCGATCAGCACATCCAGTCCCTTGTATGGGCGGATGAAGCCAAAGAACAAGAGTTCCAGGCGGCCGCGTCCAGCAGCCGTAGTGGTGGCGATGGGGTACTGGTCGTACAGTGGATGCACGTGCTGTGCGATGGTTTTGCCGGGGAAAGTCGCTCGCAACAAGGCTGCCTGTTCGGAGCTGTGTACCAGATACGCGTCGGCCCGCGACAGCAGAAATCTTGCGAGTTTGCGCTTGAACGGGCCGGTATCGTGGTCGGAGAGGTTGTGACAAATGAACGCGATACGCACGCCGCGCCTGTGCAGCCCGTACGCCATCAGGGCGATGGCAGGCGCCCAGAACAGGGTCCACCAGTCAAACACCGCGAGCGTGCAACCTTGATTTGCGATGGTATGTACGCTGCGGCGCCAAGAGAACGGGTTCAGACAGTCGAGCGAATAGTCCACATCAGGCTCTCGATGGGTCGCGTGATTCGGTTCGCGGTCGCTTTTGCCTGGGTACAACCAGGCTGGATACTGGCGTCGGTACGAAACTGTATAAAGGTCACATATCCGTGCCAACGCTCGGCGCAGTTGCGTGGTGTACTGGGCGATGCCACCACGAAATGGCAACACCGGTCCGATCAATGCCACGCGCGGCTTGCCCGCCTGAAGGGGGGTGGACATGGCTAGTTTTCAACCTTTTCGCCGGGTTGGACACGGCCGGACTTCCGCGGCAACAGCAACCACCCCGCCAGTGCACACAGGAAATCGCCAAAGACTGTCGCGATGCGCAAGGCGATGATCAGCACGCCCGCCAGCGCTGCCCCGTAGACCGGGCCGAGCATCAGCAACAGCAATCCCTCGCGCACACCGAGGCCGGCAGGCGCACCCGGTGTGACGAAGCCGACGATCCAGGCCAGGGCAAAACTCGCCAGTAGCAGCCAATCCTCGTGAGACACGCTTGGGTACAGCACGTGCGCGAGCACGATCAAGGCAACGCCGACTACGAGGCAGCTGCAGCAATACAGGAAAAATGCACGCAGGATCCACCATCGCGACGGCAGCAGCTCGCCTTCCAGCACGTGTGCGCGCTTCGGTGCGATCCGGCGCAGGAGCGGCGGTACAAAACGTCGAAACGCGAACATCCCGGCGCCAGCGATCGTCAACAGGCACAACACCATGAAAAGCTGCAGGCTCCTGCTGCGCACCACCGTCAAGCCTGCTTGCGACAACATGCCGGTACACACGCCAACGAACAAGGCCGCCGCGACGGACAATACGATTTCCAACAGCACCGTGACGGTGAACGGCCGAAGCTCGATGCCACGCTTGAGCGAGAGGGCACCCCGGCCGATGTATTGGCCGACATTGCCCGGCACGTACTTGCCGATCTGCGTGAAGCCGAGGATCGCAGTCAGCTCGCGCCAGCTCTTGTGCGTGCCGACGCCGCGCAACAGTCCTTGCCATGCGAGTGCGGTCAGCGGGATTCCGCAGCAGTAGATCAGCGCCGCGGCGACGATCGCCACCAGCGCGCGTGGGTTGGCGTAAACCGCAAGGTCGTGTCCGCGCAGGGCATGCCACACGTACACCACGAACACGATCGTCACGGCCAGCGCAGCCAAGGTACCGAGGGTACGGTAAACGTGTTTCATGTTGGCGGCTTCCAACCGGCCGCAGCGGCAAGCACGGATGTCAGAGCGCGGCTTCCAGTTCCGGCACCAGCTTGAACAGGTCGCCGACCAGGCCGATGTCGGCCACTTCGTAGATCGGGGCATCGCCGTCCTTGTTGATGGCGACGATGGTGCCCGCATCCTTGATGCCGGTGAGGTGCTGGATGGCGCCAGAAATGCCGATCGCGATGTACAGCTCGGGCGCGATGATCTTGCCGGTCTGGCCGACCTGCATGTCGTTGGGGCAGTAGCCGGCATCGACCGCGGCGCGCGAAGCGCCGGCGGCGGCGTGCAACTTGTCGGCGAGCTTGTAGATGATCTCGAAGTTTTCCTTCGAACCGACACCGCGCCCGCCCGACACTACTTTCGCGGCGCTCTGCAGATCGGGACGCTCGCTGGAAGCTTGCTGCAGGCCGACGAAACGGGTGTGCGTGGGCAACACGGCATCGACCGGCAAGGCTTCGACCGGCGCGGTGTTCGCGCCCTCGCCCATCGCCGGCCATGACGCCGTGCGCACGGTACCGACCACGAGTGCGTCGCTCGGGGTTTCTACCGTGACGATGGCATTGCCAGCATAGATCGGACGGGTGAAGGTGTGCGGGCCGGTGACCGACATGATGTCGCTGACCTGGCCAACACCCAGCAGGGCAGCGGCGCGCGGGGCGACGTCCTTGCCGAAGGTGGTCGAAGGCAGCAGCAGGTGCGTGTACGCGCCGGATCTTGCAGCGGCAGCGATCTGCGGGGCGAGCACGGCGGCCAGCGGGTGCGCATTCTCGGCGCGGGCGACGTTCAGCACTTTGCTGACGCCATCGAGTTTCGCGGCTTGCGCGGCGACGGCAGCAGGCGCATCGCTCAGCACCAGCACGTCGATGGCTTCCGGCTGCAATGCACGCGCGCAGGTGACGCAGCGCGCGGTCGCGGTGTTGAGTTGGCCATTGAGGTGTTCGGCGATGATGAGGACTTTGGACATATTTTTGTACCCGCTCGACTTTGACGGTTCCTTCTCCCTCCGGGAGAAGGTGCCCCGAAGGGGCAGATGAGGGTACGAGTTCTGCTGGAAAATTCGCGAAGAGCCGGACCCTCATCCGGCGCTGCGCGCCACCTTCTCCCGAAGGGAGAAGGAATCAAGCCAGTCCTTTTTGTTGCAGCAGCGCCACCAGTTCGGCGACATCCTTCACCATCACCCCGCGCGAACGCTTGGCCGGCGGCGCGTAGTTCGTGTTGCTGATTTCGCCACCGTGCGCGACGCCGAGTGACGCCAGTTCGACGGTTTCGATCGGCTTGGCCTTGGCCTTCATGATGTCGGGCAACTTGATGAAGCGCGGCTCGTTCAGGCGCAGGTCGGTCGTGATGACGGCCGGAAGATCGACCTCGATGGTTTCGAGGCCGGCGTCAACTTCGCGCGTCACCGTGGCCTTGCCATCTGCCACTTCCAGTTTCGAGGCGAAGGTCGCCTGTGGACGATCCCACAGCGCCGCCAGCATCTGCCCGGTCTGGCTGCAATCATCGTCGATGGCCTGCTTGCCGAGGATCACGAGGCCCGGCTGTTCCTTTTCGACCAGCTTCAGGAGTGCGCGCGCCGCCGCCAGCGGCTGCACCGGCTCGGCCGAGACCACGTGGATCGCGCGGTTGGCGCCCATCGCGAGACCATTGCGCAGGTGCGGCTGGGCATCGGCGGGAGCGATGGTCGCGATGATGACTTCTTCCGCGATGCCCTGCTCGCGCAAGCGCAGCGCTGCCTCCAGCGCGATATCGTCGAACGGGTTCGGCGACAACTTGACGCCTTCGCTGGCGACGCCCGAACCATCGGGCTTCACCTGGATGCGCACGTTGAAATCGACCACGCGCTTGTATGCAACCAGAATCTTCATCGGAAATCCCTTGCGTGCGGCAAGCCATTGCAATCAACGGGCCATTGTAACCGACCTCCCGTTTTGCTTCCCCCTTCCGCTGGAAGAGGGCCGGCACGTAGCGCCGGAGGGATGTCGTTACGACTCCCGGACCTGCGCGGCTTCGGTATGACCGAAGAAACGTGCGTAGAGCACGAGGTAACCAAGTTGCAGCGCGGCGCCGAGCATGAAGGGCAAGGTCAAATGCCCGCTCGCGAACAGCGCGCCACCGAGCAACGGGCCGATCGCGCGCGGCAACTGGATCGACACATTTTGCAGGCTGCTGGCGAGGCCGCGGCGTTCGGCGCGCGTCAATCCCGCGGCCAGCGCCTGGCGCACGCCGCCGGTGCCGCGATTGGAAATGCCGCGCGCGATGTACAAGCCCATCGCCGGCCAGAACCACGGCACCAGCGGCATCGCGATCAGCAGCGCGACGCCCACACCGCGCATCCACAGCACCGCGTTCATGATGCCGTGGCGGCGTGCGATCCAGCCGGCGAGGAACGAACCGCCCGCGCCGGCCAGCAGGCCCAGCGCGATGCCGGGTCCGATCACCAGCAGGCCGCGGTGGAACTTGATCGCGAACCAGTACGCGATCAGCGGGCCGATCAGGCCGATCCCGAGTCCGTTCAATAAATTGGCCAGTAACAGTTTGGCCAGCAGACGATTTTCCGCGTGGCGCACACGGCTCGCGCCAGCGTCTTCGCGATCGTGCAGGGCACGCACCGCGGGTTCGCGCGCCAGCCACAGCAACACGACGCTCCCGATCGATCCCGCCAGCGGCAACACGAACAGCAGCCGGTAATCCGCCGGGCTCATGGCGTGTCCCATCCACCACGCGGGGATCGCGGCCAGCAACGCGCCGGTCCCCATGCCGGCAAAACCGACGGCGCTGTTGATACTGAAGATGCTGCCGCGGCGTGCCATCGGCAGCTCGATCGCGAGCCACGCCTGTTCGATCGGCGAAAACGCACCCGCGGAGCCATTGGCGCCGCGCCCGAATGCGCCGATCACCGCCGCCGCGACCAGCAGCCACGGCGCGGTAGTCGCCATCGCGACGATCGCCGCCAAGGCTTGCGCGAGGTCGTAGCCGATCAGGAACCGGCGCCGGCCGCCGCGGTCGCTCAAGGGACCAACGATCATCGTCAGCACCGTGCCGATCAGCAGCGCGCCCATCAACACCGCACCGATCGCGGTGCCACTCCAGCCCAGCGCATGCAGGTACAGCGCGAAGGCCGCCACCATCGCGCCCTGGCCGATACTGCGCACCGCGCGCATGCCGATCAGCAGGCGCACGTTGCGGGACAGGGGTGGTCTTGCAGCGGTCACGATCCGTGCATGATGACGTATCTGTGGTTCAAGGCGCGAGCAGCCATCTCCCTCGATCCACCTTCCTGCGAAAGGGAGCAAACAAGCTCGCCCCGTTCGCTACGAAGGCGGAGGGCAAGATCGGAGCATGACGCCGCAATCACCCTGGCCGCCGCGTCAGCGGCGGGGGGATGTCGCCCGCGCGCTGCAAAATCACGGCGGCGAAGCGCGCGGCGGCGCCGTCGGCGTATTCGAGGAACACCGAGGGTTCCACCAATTCCAGTTCCAGCAGGCACGGCGCACCATCATCGTCGCGGATCAAGTCGACGCGCGCATACGGCAGCGGTTGCGGGAACGGGATTGCCGCCAGTGCCCGTTGCGCCACCGCCATTTCGTCCGCTGACGGGGTGCGCGGCGTGATGGCTTCTTCCGCGTACAGGCTGGTGGTCGACCCCTCGTTGCGTTTCAGGAGCGGGCCCTTGCGGATCGCGTGGCTGAACTCGCCTTCGAAGAACAGCAGTGCGGTTTCACCGTGTTCGTCCACGCGCGCGAGATAGGGTTGCAGCAACACGCTGCGGCTGGCGTCGAGCAGGCGCTGCGTGTGCGCGATCATCGCCGCGCGCGCGCTGTGCACATGCCGCTGCGCATCGCGCGAGCCAGCGCCTACCGCGGGTTTCACCACGAAATCCTGCGCCTGCGGATGCGCCGCCAGTGCGGCGTCGATCGCGCGTTCCGCATCCGCGCCCGGCTCCACGAAAGCACTCGGCACCACCGGTACGCCGGCCTCGGCGAGAGGAATGAGATAGTGTTTGTCGGTGTTCCAGCGCAGCACGTCCAGCGGATTCAGCAGCCGCGTTTGCCGCGACACCTGTTCGACCCAGCCAAGGAATTCGGGCAGGCGCTCGAAGTAATCCCAGGTCGAGCGCAGCAGCACCAGATCGAAGCACGACCAGTCAGCGCTGTCGTCATCCCAATCTACTTCGCACGCATCGGCGCCGGCGTCGCGCAGGGCCGCGAGCAGCGGCGGCATGTCATAGTCGGTGCCGCGCGCGGCGCGTGCGGTCACCAGGGCAATCATGGGTTTGGTCATGCGGCTTGGATATCCACGTAGAGCAGGCGCCAATCCACGACCACCTCGCCCTCGACGTGGCGAAAGCCGACGAGATCGCCCAGCGCTTCGCGCAATGCCGTGGGCGGGCAGTCGATGACACCGAACAAACCGGCACAAAATTCGAGCATCCGCGCTTCATCAGTGAAGTGCCAGGGACACGCCAGCTCACCGAGGCGGATCACGCTCCCCAGCTTGGCGAACCACGCCGGATCGGCGGCCAGGTAACTACCTTCGTGGCCGGTGACGTTGTAGCGGCCGACGAAACCGTCGAGGAAGCGCGCGACCCCCGAGCCGCGGGCGACATCGGCCAGATGCAGGGTGCCTCGCGGGTGCAGGCGCGTCAGCAAGGTGCGCAGGAAGACGGACTGGTCTTCGATGTGATGCAGCGCTGCGAGACAAACTGCGTGGTCGAAGCTGCCATGCGGCCACGGCTGCGCGGGATCGTACACGGGCACGTCGTTGCCGAAACCGTGCGTAAGTTCGAGGCACAAGACTTCGACATCATCAGGCAGCCACCGGCGCAGGTAGCCGCCACCGGAGGGCAGGTCCAGCACGCGTTGTCCGGTGTGCGCCGGCGTGCCTTCGAACAGCCGCGCGAATTCCGCATCGCGCGCATGCGGGTGCCGCAACATTGCGCCGTGGTAGGCGTCGCCGCGCTGGGTGAAGATTTCGCCGTATTCGAGCCTCACGCCGTGGCCACCTCGCGCCGAGGGTGACGCCAGCGTGATGGATCGACCACCAGTGCGCCGAGTGCCTCGCGGACCTCGCGGATTGGTGCGTCCCAGCAGTTCGGACCGGGCATGGTGTTGATCAGGATGTCCATCAGCGCGTTGACCTCGTAGATCAACAGGCGACCATCGGGACGCAAGTTGCAGTCGATGCCGAAGTAGTCAAGATCGATCGTGTTGGTGAGCGCGCGCAGGCGTTCGGCGAGTTCCGGCAGCAGCGTCGACGCGAAGGTCGCCAGCAACCGTGCTTCTTCCTGCAGCGCAGCGATGTCACGGTCGCCTGCGTGCACCATCCATTCAGCCGCCACGACTTGATGCCGCATGAATACCTCGCCGCCCACGATCACCAGCCGCAACTTGCGGTAGTGGCCGTCGCGATCACGACTGTCGACGTATTCGGTAAGGTACAAATCGTGGCCGCCCCAGGCCAATCCACGCAGTCCTTCCTTCGCCTGTTGCGGACCATCGATGCGCACCGTGGCAGCACCGCGGTGACTGCCGGTGGTGCGCACGATCAGTGGCCAGACGAAGCTGTTTTTTCGCACTGCGCGCGCAAGGTCGGCTGGCTCTTCGAGGCGTACCCGGATGGTGCGCGGCACGTGCAGGCCGTCGATCCCGGCGAGTGTCTCCGCCACGCGTTCACGCGCGGTGCCGAGTACCGCCGAGGGATGGTTGAAACAGGCGACATCGTTCGCACACAGGTGTTGCTCAAGCATCTGCAGGGCGAGCTGCGACATGTCGGCGTCGGCAATGGCGTTGATATGCGGACGGGTGCGCAGCGCGGGCGGCATGCGGAGCGGGACGCCGGGACCGAAAATGACCGGGAGCATGCGTTGCTTGGTCTGCGGCGCGAGATCGGTGACGATCCGGCCGTTGCCGAGGAACACGTAGTTGATCGCGCCATTTTGGCCCATGCGCACCGCCGCCTGGCCGTTGTCGGGAATACCCAGCAGCAGCGGGAACAGCGATTTCGCAGGCGCGACATGATCGGTCATGGGTGCAATCCGGGAAATGTCATGGTTTTGGATGCGCACATCGGCGCGGGGCCAAGCCTAAAGGTTCTGGTAGTTCGGCCCGGAGCCACCTTCCGGCGTGACCCAGGTAATGATCTCGTAGGGGTCCTTGATGTCGCAGGTCTTGCAGTGCACGCAGTTGGCTGCGTTGATCTGCAGGCGCAGCGGGTTGCCGCCCCCGGCCACGGTGTCGGCGACGATTTCGTACACATTGGCGGGACAGTAGCGCGTGCAGGGATTGCCGTATTCGGTGACGCAGCGGTCGATGCAGATCGACGTGTCGGCCACATGCAGATGCACGGGCTGGTCCTCATCATGTTCGGTGGCGGCGAAGTACACCCCGGCCAGGCGATCGCGTGGCGGCAGGTTGCGTTCGACCCAGCCGGGCTCGCGCGATGACGTGGCATTCGGACCGGGTCGACTGTCCAGCGTGGCCGGCGGATCGAGCTTGTCCAGCGCCGAAAAATCCGCGTGGTTCTTCAATGTCCACGGCGACAGTCCCGCGGTCAGGGTTTCCCAGCCTGCATTGAACAAGCCACGCCACATGCCGCCGTGGAAACCCGGGCGGATGTTGCGCACCTTCTTCAGCTCCTTTGCGATCGGCGAGGCACGCAGGCGCGCGTCGAAGCCCTCGGCGGATCGTTGCTCGGCAAAGTGTTCGGCGGCGAGCATGCCTGCGCGCAGCGCCTGATGCGTGCCCTTGATCTTCGGCACGTTCATCAAACCGGCGGCGTCGCCGATCAAGAGTGCACCCGGCATCTCGACTTTCGGCAGCGACTGAATGCCGCCTTCGATCAGCGCGCGCGCGCCGGCCGACACGATCGTGCCGCCTTCCAGCAACGGTTTGATGCGCGCGTGGTTCTTCAACTGCTGGAACGCTTCCCACGGACGGAACAGCGGATCGGAATAGTCCAGCCCAGCGACGAAGCCGATCGCAATGCGGTCCTGGTCGAGTTGGTAGATGAAGCTGCCACCGTAGGTTTTCGAGTCGAGTGGCCAGCCCAGCGTGTGGGTAATGTGGCCGGCCTGCACGCGGCCCGGCGGCAGCTGCCACAGTTCCTTCAAGCCGATGCCGTAGGTTTGCGGATCGCAGTGCTGGTCGAGGCCAAATTTCGCGATCAACGTTTTCGTCACGCTGCCGCGACAGCCCTCGGCCAACACGGTGAGCGAGGCTCGGATATCAATGCCTTGCGTGTAACCGGGCTTGTGCGAGCCATCCTTGGCGACACCCATGTCGCCGATCCGCACGCCCGCAACCGCACCCTTGTCGTCAAACACCGCGTCACACGCAGCGAAACCGGGGAAGACGTCCACGCCGAGAGCTTCGGCCTGCGCCGCCAGCCACGCGCACAGCGCGCCGAGGCTGACGATGAAGTTGCCCTTGTTGTGCATCTGCGGCGGCGTCGGCAATTTGCTCGCGCGCTGCGCGTCGCGCAGCAGCAGGAATTCATCGTGTGCGGCGGGCACGCAAATCGGCGGCGGATTATCGCGCCAGCCCGGCAGCAAGGCATCCAGCGGCGCAGGTTCGATCACCGCGCCCGAAAGGATCTGTGCGCCCACGGTCGAACCCTTCTCGATCACGCAGACGCGGGTGTCAGGCTTGAGCTGCTTCAGGCGAATCGCGAAGGCCAGCCCGGACGGGCCGGCGCCGACCACGACCACGTCGTATTCCATCGTTTCGCGTTCGGCCATGGTTACTCCCGTCGAGGCTGCAGCACTGACTGCTGATTGTCACGGGTTCCCGGGTACCCGGCAAACCCTGTGCGAATCCCCCATAATCCGGGTCCCGGGGAGGGCGCATGCACGCAATCGACGACGACACAATGGGACCCGAAGCGCTGCGACGCGGCAGCGTGTGGCAGTGCCTGCACTGGCTGGCATCCGGGCGCACCACCGCCAAGGCCCTGGCAGACTCCTGCCTCGAAGCGATCGAACGGCTCAATCCCACCCTGCATGCCTTCGTCGACGTGCGCCCCGACATCGTGCGCGACCAGGCCGCGAGCGCGCAGCATCGCCGGCGCGAGGGGCCGATCGGGCGGCTGGACGGCATCCCGGTCGCCATCAAGGACAACTTCGATGTGGCCGGATATCCGACCCGCGCGGGGCTGCCAACGCGGGCCGCACACGTCGCGCGCCATGACGCCCACGCGATCGCGCGCCTGCGTGCCGCGGGCGCGGTGTTGCTTGGCAAGACCAACCTCGATGAAGGCGCACTCGGCGCGGCGACGAAGAATCCGCATTTCGGCACTACCCGCAATCCGTTCAATCACGCGTACGTGGCAGGCGGCTCGTCGGGCGGTTCGGCGGCGGCCGTGGCCGCGGGCCTGGCACCGGTCGCGATCGGCTCGGACACCCTGGGCTCGGTGCGCATCCCGGCCAGCTATTGCGGCGTGTTTGCGCTCAAGCCCACCCATGGCGAGATTTCCGCGCGCGGACTGGTACCTGCCGCACGACGCCTCGATGCAGTCGGTATCCTGGGCCGCAGCGTCGGCGATCTGGTGGTGATGTTGCAAGTGTTGGCCGGTTACGACGCCGATGATCCACGTTCGCGCCGCCGCCGCGTCGCGCTGCAACCACCGGACTGGGATCCGAACCATCTGCGTTGCGGAGTGTTGCCGGACCTCGCCGCGGCCGGCGTGGAACCGGCGGTGGTCGCGGTGTTCGAGCAGGCGCTCGCGAAACTGCAGCACGCGTTGCACGAGTGCACGCCGCTGGATTTTTCCGACTGGCCATTCCAGAAGATGCGCCGCGCGGGCCTGTTGCTGATGGAAGCGGAAATGCGCAACACCTTCGCCGGCGACCTCGCCGACACGGCGCACCCGGTCTCGGATGAATTCCGCCGCATGCTCGATTACGCGGCGCAGAAATCGGCCGCCGACTACGTCGTCGCCGACCGCATGCTCGACTTCGCGGTGCTGAAGGCACGCCGGGTGTTCTCGCGCGTCGACGTGCTGGTGCTGCCGACCACGCCGCAGGGCGCGTTCCGCGTCGAGGCGCCGGTGCCCGCCTCACAGGCCGACCTGACGTCCTTCGCCAGCCTCGCGTCCTGCCCGGCGGTCAGCATCCCGATGGGAACCTTGCCGGATGGCATGCCGATCGGCATGCAGTTCGTCGGCGCACCCGGATCCGACCTGCGCCTGCTGGAGCTGGCGGAAGTGTGTTCATCGGCGCTGGATGCCGCGCCCTCCTACCCGGTCGCGGCTGCGCGCGCGTAACGTTCAGCCCGTCAGGCGCGCCTTGACCTGCCCGGACAACGCGCCCATGTCGGCACGGCCCGCAGCGCGATCCTTCAGCAAGGTCATCACCTTGCCCATGTCACGTGGCGAAGTGGCCCCGGCATCGGCGATGCACTGCGCCACGAGCACGTCAAGTTCGGCGGCGGTCAGTTGCGCCGGCAGGTAGGCCTCGATCACCCCGATCTCGAAACGCTCCTGCGCGGCGAGATCTTCGCGCTGCGCGGCTTCGTACTGGGTCACCGAATCGCGCCGCTGCTTCAGCATCTTCTCCAGCACGCCGAGCACCTGCGCATCGTCCAGCGTGATGCGCTCGTCCACTTCGCGCTGTTTGAGCGCGGCGAGGATCAGCCGGATCACGCCGAGGCGCGGCTTGTCGCCGCCCTTCATGGCAGTCTTCATGTCCTCGGTGATGCGGGCCTTGAGGTCGCTCATGGATACTCTCCCGTTCAAATCGCGGAAACGCGAAACGGCCGGCTCCGCGATGCGGGGCCGGCCGTCAGATTCGACACGACGCGCTCGATCAGTCTTGCTGAATCCGGCGTGCGGAATCAGTACAGGCGCTTGCGGCGCGTGACTTCACGCGAGACGCGGCGCAGGTGGCGCTTGACCGCCGCAGCGCGCTTGCGCTTACGTTCCTGGGTCGGCTTCTCGTAAAATTCGCGCTTGCGCGTTTCGGCGAGCACACCGGCCTTCTCGCAGGTACGCTTGAAACGGCGCAGGGCGATTTCGAAGGGTTCGTTCTCGCGGACTTTGACGCTGGGCATGGATGCTCCACTTGGTAAACTGACCCGCTGGCTCGCGGGTGAGCCGTGAATTATAGCGTGACTTCCATGACTGATTCAAAGCCCCCCTTTTCCGGCCCGGTCCTCGGCATCGAAAGCTCCTGCGACGAGACCGGTATTGCGGTCTATCAGGCCGGCCGCGGACTGCTGGCGCACGCCCTGTATTCGCAAATCGCCCTGCACGCCGAATACGGTGGGGTGGTGCCGGAACTGGCCAGCCGCGATCATGTGCGCAAGCTGCTTCCCCTTTTGCGCCAGACACTTGCCGAGGCCAACCTCAAGGTTTCCGACCTCGCCGCGGTGGCCTACACGGCCGGCCCGGGTCTGATCGGCGCCCTGCTGGTCGGAGCTTCGGTCGCGCGCGCGCTGGCCTGGGCGCTGGAGGTTCCGGCAATCGGCGTGCACCACATGGAAGGGCACCTGCTGGCGCCTTTGCTTGAAGAACCGGCGCCGGGAACCCAGCCGCTGGCGCCGCCCTTCGTGGCCCTGCTGGTATCGGGCGGGCATTCCTTGCTGGTGGGCGTCGACAAGATCGGCAGCTACCGGATCCTCGGCGATACCCTCGATGATGCCGCCGGCGAGGCCTTCGACAAGACCGCCAAGTTGATGGGCCTACCCTACCCCGGCGGCCCGGCGCTGGCCAAGCTGGCGGAGAACGGCAATCCGTTCGCATTCAAGTTCGCCCGCCCGATGACCGACCGGCCCGGTCTCGACCTGAGTTTCTCCGGCTTGAAGACCCAGGTGTTGATGGCCTGGCGCGGCAGCAACCAGTCCAACGCCACACGTGCCGACGTGGCGCGCGGATTTGAAGAAGCCATCGTCGAGACCCTGACGATCAAATGCCGCCGCGCGTTGACCGCAACCGGCTACAAGCGGCTGGTCGTGTCCGGCGGCGTCGGCGCCAACAAACGGCTGCGTGCGCAGTTGGCCGAGGCCGGCGACAAGGAAGGCTTCCAGACTTATTTCCCGCGCCTCGCGTTCTGCACCGACAACGGCGCGATGATCGCGTTGGCAGGCTCCATCCGGCTCGCCGCCGGACAAACCAGCGGACCCGAGATCCAGGTGCGGCCGCGCTGGAATCTGGAATCGCTGCCGGAGGTGGCGTGA
>DZCM01000087.1 GCA_022730295.1 Rhodanobacter sp.
AGCGTGTAGCCGCCGACGCCGGTGGTCGACACGAAGCCGCCGGTGGTGGCGAGGCCGTGCGGCTGCGTCGCGGCATCGACGTCCTGCCACCGCGCGCCGCCCTCGACGCGCGCGATGCGGGCTTGCGGGTCCACCTCGATCCGGTTCATCGCACCCAGGTCCAGCATCAGGGCGTCGTCGCGCACGGCGAGCCCGGCGACGTTGTGGCCGCCGCCGCGCACCGTCATCGGTACACGTTCGTGTGCGGCGAACTTGACCGCTGCGGCGACGTCCTCGGCATCCACGCAGCGCGCGATGGCCAACGGGTGCCGGTCGATGGCGCCGTTCCAGACGCGACGGCGATCATCGTAGCCGGCATCGCCGGGGAGCAGCAGCGTACCGCGCAGCGCCGCCTGCAAGTCTGGCCATGGTGGGTAACCACTGCGGCCGGAGTCGTGAACCATGTGCGCCCTCCTCATCGTTCGCCGGGATGGACCCGCGGTGCAGGCGGAGGCGCACTATAGCCTTGATTCCGGGGCGGTTCGTGACGGGCCGGTAAGGGTTTTGTAAGGCCGCAAACGGACGAGCCATGGCCTGCGGCCAAAGGTGCGGCTAAGGTGGGCGGGTGTTCGTGGACGTTCCCGCGCGGCATCACCTGCAGCTTCGCTGGGTCACGCCGGCGTTGGTGGTGGCCTGCGTCGCCACTTACCTGTGGCTGATGCTGGCGGCACCCGCGACCCGTTTGGCCGTGCTCGGCGATTGGGGCACGGTGCCGGCACACCTGTTTCATTGGGGCGCGTTCCTGCGGCACTGGCTGTGGCTGCGGTTGCTGTCTGCGCTGTTCATCCATGCGGACTGGCTGCACCTGCTCGGCAACATGCTGTTCCTGGTGATCTTCGGGCTGCCGGCGGAACGCGCGTTGGGCTCGCGGCGCTTCCTCGCGCTGTTCCTGCTCGGCGGTGCGTTCGCGAATCTCGTCGGTGCGTGGACACTGGCGGGCCAACTGCGCCCGATCATCGGCTGCAGCGGCGCGGTGTCGGCGATGCTCGGCGCCTATCTCGCGTTGTTCCCGCGCGCGCGCCTCGGCCTGGTGTTGCCGCTGGGCCTGTACTTTGAGTTCATCCATGTACCCGCGGCGTTGTTGATCGGGATGTGGGTGTTGTTGCAGTTGCTGTTCACCTGGGCCGGACCGGCGTTCGGCACCGTGGTGTGGTGGGCGCATCTGGCCGGCTTCGGCTTCGGCGTGGTGTTCGCGCTGCTTTCGCGCAACGCAGTGGCGCGGCGGCTGCGGCGGCGTAGTAGTTACTGACGCGTTCAGGCGATGGGGTGTTGTTCGCTGGCCAACGCAGCATGCGCGAAGCGTTCCAGCAGTTCGCGCGCGACTTCGGTCTCGCGGGCCTGTGCAGTCAGCACATCGGGATCGAGCCCTTCTTCGCGCAAGGTGTCCGCGCGCGCTGCAATGTACGCCCGCATGTGCGCCGCCGTGAACTCCGGGTGGAACTGGCTGGAAATCGCATGCGGCGCATAGCGCAGTAATTGGTGCGGGTCACGCGCTGAACGTGCGAGTACCTCGCTGCCAGGCGGCGGCGTCAATACGGATTGGCGGTGCGTGGTGTGGGCGGGAAACGTTGCGGGCAAACCGTCCGCCCAGCCGCAGGCGTGTGTCCCATTGCGATGCGTGATTGCCTGGGTGCCGATCTCGCGGCCGGCGGGTAGCCAGCCGACGCTGCCACCCAGTGCGTCTGCCATCAATTGGTGCCCGTAGCACACGCCAAACAGCGGCGTGCCGGCGGTCATCGCGGCGCGGATCCAGCCTGCCGTGCGTTCGCTCCAGTCAGCGCGATCGGTGACCATCGCGGCGGAGCCGGTGATCACCGCACCGGAGATCGTTTCGGGCTTGGGCAAGGCCGCGCCTTCGTCGACGCGTGCGACCTGCAACCTGGTTGCATCGATGCGCATGGCTGCGCGAAACCAGTCGGCGAAGCCGCCACATTGCGCAGTGAGTGATTCCGGTGCTTCGCCAGTCTGGATCAGCAGCAGTTTTCGCATTGCCCGCACGCCCTTGCCGTTGCAGCGCAGGATAACTGGGTTCGCGCCAAGGTCGAGGGTTGCATCAGTACCGCGACAGCAGGCGGTTGCCCAGCGCGGCGTTGGCGCCGATCACGATGCATATGGCCAGCGCATGCGCGAGCAGGTCGGTGGCGGCCGAATCGATCGGGTGAAAGATGGTCAACAGGCTGGCCGCGGCCGCAGCGCTGGCCAATCCCAGCAGGATGGCCGTGCGTACCGGATGCAACGGGCAGGCACGCCGCAACAGCCAGATCATCAAGGCTGACAACGGGATCGCAAAGCCGACGATGAAGATGATGCAATCTTGCACGGGTGGCCCACCGGCAACCACGCTGGCTGGATCCAACAAGCCGCGCAGGCAGCCCCAGCCACTCGCCGCCATCCATACCACCGCGCTGGGAACCGGCAGCCACACCCACGCGCGCGCGCGTCCGGGTACCGCCAACACGCAAGCCGCCCAGGCCGCGCAGATGGCGGTGACCACCGCAGCGAGGGTGGACCAGGCCAGGTCGGGCGCGGCGGCCCAGCGTTGCAGCATCGGGCCGGCACCGTGCTGGACCAGCAGGACCGCAGCGGTGATCGCCACCACCGCGACCCAGCCGAGCGCGCGCAACCACGGCGGCAGCAAGCGCCGCACCGGGGCCAACTCGGCACCGAGTGCTTCGATCAAAGGCTGCGGGATGGGAGTGGCAGACACGTCAAGGTTCTCCGCGCAAACGTTCGCGCAAGGTTTTCAGGGCGCGATGCAAGTTCACCTTCAAGGCGCCCTGGTTGCGGCCAGTGCCGCCCGAAGCTTCCGCCAGCGACTGTTCGGCGATACCCAGCTTCTGCACGGCTTCGCGTTGCCGCGGCGGCAATTCGGCGATTGCCGCGTGCAGGTGTTGCGCGCGTTGCTTGCGTTCGCTCTCGGCGCTGGCATCGTCATGCTCCGCGTATCGCTCTAACGCCGCCTCGTCATGGACCTCGCGATGACTGTGCCGGCCGTGGCTGCGCAGCGTGTCGATGGCACGGCGGCCGGCGATGGCCGCCAGCCAGGCATCGTACGAACGTGACGGATCGTAGGTGTGGCGTACGCGGTGCACGGTCAGCAAGGTTTCCTGCACCACGTCATCGAGTAGATCGACCGGCGCGCCACGGCGGCGCGCCACGCTGCGGATCAGCGCCACCGAATCGGCGAGCACGCGCTCGTAGGCCCGGCGGTCGCCCGCTTGTGCTGCGGCCATCCAGCTTCGGCGCTGTTGTTCGGCTTGCTCGCGGGTGCTGGCGGGTTCGGCTGGCACGTGGTCACGGAGACCGGGTCGGGACGATCCATCATAAAGCACGTTTGCAGCGACTGCGCTCACTGAGTCCTCGCGGGTTTCGCGTGGGGTGCCCGTGACGTATTTCGCGCAGGGCACGGTTCCGGTTACGTCGGCCGCTCACAAACACGGTGTAACCTGGATTGGCGGACGCACGAATACATGAACGACCACCCCGCGCCTGCTGCGCGAGCTGGTGCCGCGACTTTCGGTAGAGCAGGCTCCGATCGGACCCGAGGTGCAAGTCATGCCACGCAAGCAAGTTACGGATACTGGCCGGCGACAGCTGCTGCAGTGGGGTGCGGCGGGCGTGGCCACGCTCGTCACCGGCGGCCTGTTCGGCAGCCTGATCTTGGCAGGCGACGGCACCGCAGTCGCTGCGGCTGGCTTGATCCAGACGACGCCCGGAAACGTGGCGCTGCAAGTGTATGCCGATGACGGGCGCGACCTCGGCCTGCAACAGTTGCCGAAGCTCGTGCTGGGTGATGCCGAATGGCACAAACGGTTGTCCCCCGCGGCGTTCGCGATCCTGCGTCGCGGCAACACCGAACCCGCCTTCAGCGGTGCCCACGAGCGGCCTGCTGCGCGTGGCATCTTCCGCTGTGCCGGTTGCGCGACCGCGCTGTACGACGATGCCACCGAATTTGATTCCGGCACCGGTTGGCCGAGTTTCTGGCAACCGATTTCGGCACACAACGTGATCGAGCTACGCGATACGAGTTTCGGCATGCTGCGCACCGAGATTCGCTGCGCGCGTTGTGATGGCCACCTCGGCCACATGTTCCATGATGGGCCAGCGCCCACGGGCTTGCGCTATTGCATGAACTCGCTGGCGTTGCGGTTTGTGCCGCGGCGTGCCGCCTGACCTTCAACACGAGATTGCGCACATCGCCGCCACGACGCGTTCGTTCTGCGCAAGCACACGACGCCCGCAGCGGGTTGCGTTCGCGCTCGCCGGGCGAAATCCCGCGATTGCGTTGCGAACGCGCGCCGTTCAATGCGCCGGTGCGCGCGCCAACGCCCATACATCGACGCGTGCGACGCCCGCGCGTCGCAACACCCGCGCGCATTCGCCGAGTGTCGCACCGGTGGTGAACACGTCATCGAGCAGCGCAACATGGGCCGGCAGTGCATCGCGTTCGCGCAACTCGAACGCGCCGCGCACGTTGCGACGGCGCTGGATCGCGGTCAGGTCGGTCTGCGCGGCGGTGGCGCGGATGCGTTGCAGGGCATCGCGCAGCAAGGGAAGCTCGAATGCCTTCGCCAGCGGTTTTGCGAGCTCCAATGCCTGGTTGTAGCCGCGCTGGCGCAAGCGCGAAGGATGCAGCGGCACCGGCACGATCGCGCGCGGCAGTTCGGCCGGATGCGCAGATTCGATCCATGCCAAAGAAAGTGTGCGCCCGGCAGCCAAATCGCCGCCGAACTTGAAGCGGGTTTCCAGTTGCCCGAGCGGCCACTCGTAGCGGAACGGCACCCACGCCGTGTCCCATGGCGGCGCGCGCTTGATGCAGCGCCCGCAGAGCGGCGCCGGCGTTGCCAGTGGCAAGGCACAACGCGCGCAACAGACTTCGTTGCGCGGCAAATCCGCAGCGCAATCGGCGCACAAACTCACGTGCCCCTGACCCCGCGCGCCGCACAACAGGCAATGCGAGGGCAACAGCGCGTCCAGTGCGCCGTCAACCAATTTTGTCATGTTCAAGTTGACAGGCATCGCCCTCGCCGCAGACACTTATCCGTCCAATATAAGCGGAGTTGCAACGATGGACGGCATGCAGGCGGATGCACCGGTCCGGCACGACTGGTCGCAGGCTGACGTGGAGGCCCTTTTCGCCACGCCGTTCATGGACCTGCTGGCGCGCGCACACGCTGTGCATGCGGCCCACCACGACGCGAACGCCGTGCAGGTGTCGACCCTGCTTTCGATCAAGACCGGTGGTTGCCCCGAGGACTGCGCCTATTGCCCGCAGGCGCAGCGTTACCACACCGGGGTCGCAGCGCAGAAGCTGCTGGACGTGGACGCGGTGCTGGCGCAGGCGCGCGCGGCCAAGGCCGCCGGCGCTTCGCGCTTTTGCATGGGCGCAGCCTGGCGCGGCCCCAAGGATCGCGATATTCCCAAAGTGGCCGAACTCATCCGCGCGGTGAAGGCGCTCGGCATGGAAACCTGCGCGACGCTGGGTTTGCTCGGCGAGGGCCACGCTGAGGCGCTGAAAGCGGCGGGCCTGGACTACTACAACCACAACATTGACACCTCGCCGGATTACTACGGCGAGGTCATCCACACCCGCGAGTTCGAGGACCGCCTCGACACGCTGGAGGAGATTCGAGCGGCGGGCCTGAAGACCTGCTGCGGCGGCATCGTCGGCATGGGCGAAACCCGCGCGCAACGCGCCGGCCTGCTGCGCGCGCTGGCCAACCTTCCCGAGCATCCGCAATCGGTGCCGATCAACCAGCTGGTGCGGGTTCCGGGCACGCCACTGGAAAACGCGGCGGACATGGATCCGTTCGAGTTCGTGCGCACCATCGCAGTGGCAAGAATCACGATGCCGAAGTCGATCGTGCGGCTGTCGGCCGGCCGCCAGCAAATGAGCGACGAGGTGCAGGCGCTGTGTTTCTTCGCCGGCGCCGGTTCGATTTTCCTTGGCGAGAAACTCTTGACCACCGGCAATCCGGACGTCGAGCACGACCACGCGCTGTTCGCGCGGCTGGACCTGCATCCGCTGCAAGTCGAGGTGGACCCGCCGCTACCCGGTAGCATGCGCGGCGACAGCCTCGATGGTTGCTGCGGCGGCTGCGATTGCGCGAGCTGAAGCGTGCGTCCTGATCTGCTGCAAGCACTTGCCGCACGCGTCGCGGACCGTGACCGCGCGGGCTTGCTGCGGCGTGTGCGCACACTGGATGCCGCGCGCGGCACCGGTGTCGTCAGCGACGGTCGTGACTTGCTGAACTTCTGCAGCAACGACTATCTCGGACTCGCGCAGGATCCGCGCATCGTCAAGGCCATGCAGGATGCCGCGAATGGATGCGGCGTCGGCAGCACCGCCGCGCACCTCGTCTGCGGCCACCGCCGCGAGCACGTGCAACTGGAAGATGCGCTGTGCGAATGGAGCGGGCGCGACGCGGCGCTGCTGTTCTCATCCGGTTGGCTGGCCAACCTCGGCGCGACGCAGGCCTTGCTCGATCGCGATGCGGTATGCCTGCAGGACAAGTTGAACCACGCCAGCTTGCTGGACGCCGCGCAGCTCGCCGGCGCCACGCTGAAGCGCTACCCGCACAACGATGCCGCCGGGGCCGCGCGGCAGTTGGTGGCCGCAGACGATGCGCCCGTGTTGCTCGCGACCGATGGGGTGTTCAGCATGGATGGAGATGTCGCGCCGTTGCGCGAGCTTGCGGCGCTCTGCGGTCGCGAACACGCGACGCTGATGGTCGATGATGCGCATGGTTTCGGCGTAATCGGCGCGCACGGAGCCGGCAGTGTCGACGCGGCGGGTCTCGCGCAAGCCGATGCGCCGATATTGATGGCAACGCTCGGCAAGGCGCTCGGTTGCATGGGCGCGTTCGTCGCCGGTTCACGCGACTTGATCGAGGGGCTGACCCAATTTGCGCGTACTTTCGTCTACACCACCGCGCTGCCGCCGGCACTGGCGGCGGCGGCATGCACCGCGGTGCAGATCGCGCGCACGGAAGATTGGCGCCGCGAGAAGCTCCAGTCATTGATTGCGCGCTTCCGCGCGGGAGCGATCCAGCTCGGCTTGCCGCTCGGCGACTCGCACACTGCGATCCAGCCGATCGTGCTGGGCGATGCTGAGCGCGCGGTCGTCGCAGCGAGCGCGCTGGAAGTGGCCGGAATTCTCGTCAGTGCGATCCGCCCGCCCTCCGCGCCACAGGGCAAGGCGCGCCTGCGGGTGACGCTTTCAGCCGAGCACGCCGAAGCGGACGTGGACCGGCTGCTGGACGCGCTGGGTAACATGGCATCCATGAGCCACGCTCGATGCCCGCCTGCGCGGGAATGACGACCAACCCCGAGTCCCGATTTTCCAATGTCCAAGCTCTACATCCACACCGTAGGCCAAGGTGCCGTCCACCTCGTGCTGCTGCACGGCTGGGCGATGCATGGCGGCGTGTTTGCGCCGTTGGTCGATGCCCTGCACGAGCGCTGCACCTTGCACGTGGTCGACTTGCCGGGGCATGGCCGTTCACGTGATTGCGACGTGTCCCTGCAACCCGCCGATTGTGCGCGCACAATTGCAGAACAGGTGCCGCCGGCGTTGTGGTTGGGCTGGTCGTTGGGCGGCTTGTACGCGCTGCAGGCAGCGCTCGATCATCCGGAAAAGGTACTTGGGCTGGCAATGCTGTGTGCCTCGCCGCGCTTCGTGCGCGGCAAGGACTGGCCGTACGCGGTGTCGCCCGAGATCCTGGAAAATTTCGAGCGCGACCTGCAGACCGACTATGCTGGCACGCTGGAGCGCTTCATGGCGCTGGAAGCCTTGGGCAGCGATTGCGCGCAGGCTGACCTGCGTCGCTTGCGCGCCGATACTTTCAATGAACTTCCGCCGACGTTGCATGCGCTGGTAGACGGCTTGGCCGTGCTGGAACACACCGATCTGCGCGCGCGCGTGCAAGCACTTGCGCAACCGAGCGCCTGGATTGCCGGCCGCCGCGACCGGTTGATTCCGTGGCAGACGATGCAGTGGGGCGCGCAACAGTGCCGCGGCAGGTTCACGCGCATCGATGGCGGTGGCCATGCGCCCTTCATCGGCCATGCCGCGGAAGTCGTGGCGGCGCTGGAACCGCTGCTCGCGGCGGTGCCCGCATGAGCGACGAGCGGCTCGACCTGCGCCAGGTGCGCCGCGCCTTCGCGCGTGCCTCGGCCAGCTACGAACAACACGACGCGCTGCAGCGCGAGGTCGAGTCACGTTTATTCGACAGCCTCGATTACTACGAAGGCAAGCCCACGTGTGTGCTCGACATCGGCTGCGGCACCGCGCGCGGTACCGCCGCGCTGAAAAAGCGCTGGCGCGAGGCCGAAGTGATCGCGCTGGACGTGTCGCTGTCGATGTTGCGTGCGGCGAAGCGCCACAGCGGTTGGTTCCGGCCACTGACACGCGTGTGCGCGGATGCCTGCCGCCTGCCATTTCCCGACCGCAGCATGGACGTGGTGTATTCGAACCTGTGCATGCAGTGGTGCGACACGCCGCGGACGGTGTTCACCGAATTCGCGCGGGTGCTGAAGCCGGGCGGCTTGCTGGTCGCCTCGACCCTCGGGCCGGATACCTTGACGGAACTGCGTCAGGCCTGGGCCGCGGTGGATGACACCCAACCGCACGTCAGCCGCTTTTTCGACATCCGGGACATCGGCGACGCGGCGCTCAGCGCCGGTCTCAAGGATCCCGTACTCGATACCGACCGGATCCTGCTGCGGTATCCCGACGTGCGCGCGCTGCTCGCGGATCTGAAAGGCCTCGGCGCCACCAACGCCGACGCCGAACGCACGCGTGGCTTGACCGGCAAGGGCCGCTTCAAGGCCATGCTGGCCGCCTACGAAGCACGCCGCCGCGAGGGCAGCATTCCGGCGACCTATGAGGTCGTAACCTTGCACGCCTGGGGTTTCCCGGCAGGCGCGATGCCGCTGTACGGCGGCCGGGATACGCGTTTCGAAGTGGTGAGCCGGCGCGAGCCGCGGCG
>DZCM01000019.1 GCA_022730295.1 Rhodanobacter sp.
ATAGTTGAGGTTCTCGTTCGGTGATTTCATCAGCACCACGCCGATCACCTTGCCGCTCTCGTCAAGCAGTGGGCCGCCGCTGTTCCCCGGCGAAGCGGCCGCGGAGAAACGGATCCACTTCCACTTGCCGTCTTGAGCTTCCGGGGTGTTGGAGGTGTACAGGCCGTTGCGGATCACCACGCCGGTACCGAGCGCGTTGCCGACCGAATACACGACCTGGTTCAAGGCCGGTGTGGTATCGATCGGCAGCGGCGTGATCTGCGGCGGGTGCTTCAGCGAAAACACCACGAAGTCGCGTCGCAGTGCGAACTTTTCGATCTTGTCGATGGCGTACACCTTGCCCGACGCGTCGCGCAGTTCCGGCGGGCCCCACAGGCTCTGGTAGCTTGCCATCAGCACGTGGCCGGCGGTGACGTAGCGGTTCGGGCCGATCGCGAACGCGGTGCCGATCGAGTAGTACTTGTCGGTGCGTTCCTGATACGGCAGCAGGTCCATCGGCAACGGTTTTTCGTAGGACAGCGTGTCCTTCGGTTTGGCCGCAACCACTTCGAAGGTCGCCGACTGGATCTCGGGAAGCAAGGCGGGATTGAGCGTGGCATCGGCGTGCGCGGTTCCGAACGCGAGGCACGCGGCGCTCAGGGTGAGCAGCCAGCCGGCAATGCGATGCGCAGTGCGATGTTGCGTGTCGCGCCGTGCACGCGCGGAACCGATCGATGCCGTCATGGGTGAACCTCTGCGGGGAAGGAGGGTGCGAGCCAAACTGCGCGATCTTTGCACAATTGCGGGTCGCCTGCATGGGTGAAACTTCACATGCCGGGGCGGTGCATGATCAGCTCCAGCACGAACTTCGAGCCGAAGAATGCCAGCAGCAGGATCGCCATGCCGGTGAGCGTCAAGCGCACCGCGCGGTTGCCGCGCCAGCCCCAACGCCAGCGGCCTGCCAGCAGCACGCCGAAAATGATCCACGCCACCAGCGACAGGATCGCGGTGTGGGCCTGGTGTTGGTCGCGCAGGTTGTGCACGAACAGGATGCCGGAAAGCAGCGTCAATGTGAGCAGCGCGAAGCCGGCGCCGATCAGGCGGAACATCAGCGATTCGGTTTGCGTCAGCGGCGGCAGGGCGCCGGCCCACGTGTTCAAGCGGCGGCTGCGCAACGCGCGTTCCTGCGTCGCCAGCAGCACTGCCAGCACGGCCGCGATCGCCAGCAGGCTGAAGGCCAGCAGGGCGATCGTGACGTGCAACTTGATCTGCCAGTCCAGTGGAAATGGTGCTGTCGGCGGCGCGAAAAACTCGTCAATGGCGAGGAACAATGCGGCCAGCGGGAACAGGATGATGCCGAGCGCCGCGACCGGCCGCGCCAGGTTCACGATCAAGGTCAGCGCTGCGATCACCGCCGCGACCAATGACAGCGCGGAGAAAAAATGCAGGTCCACGACGCCGCGGTGGATGCCGAACAGCACCGCGAAGTGCAACAACACGGCGATGGCGCCGATGATGAGCGCGGAACGGCGCGGTGTGGCGCGGCCCGCTTCGAGCAGCGGCCGTGCCAAGGCGGCGGCGGCGACGATGTACAGCACGATCGAAACCAGTGCCAGCAATTTCATGGTGGTCGAGTGCATCGGCATTGGGTCAGTGTCGCATACCCGCGGCATGGCGTTCCAACTGGTGCAGGGATCTGCGTGGACGCGCCCATGCCCAATGGCACGTGCCATACCCCACCCGGGCCCTATCATTCCGGGAAGCCGGCGTCGCAGCCAGGTTGCGCAGCAGTATTGGCAGCGGCAGGGCGTGAGCGTCAGCGAGGAGGATGCCATGCAACGCTCGATCGGATGTATCGCAATGACGGCAATGTTGTTGATGGCGCCCGCGGCCCTTGCCGCGGGTGTGCCACCCGGAGATTGCGTGGCTCACTCGAAAAAATTGCTCGACGCCATGGTGGATGGTGATTACGCAACGGCGCGTGCGAATTTCAGTGCCGAGATGAAAGCGGCCGCGAGCGCGGATTTGCTCAAACAAGTGTGGGCAGGGATTCAGGCCGGGTCGGGTGCGCTCAAGGGCCGCGGCGAACCGAGGCAGGTCGCGTCGGAGATGGGGTCCGTGGTGTTCACGCCCTTGCAGTTCTCCGGTACACCACGGGTTTTCGAAGTGTCCTGCTCCAACGAGGGCGAGGTCGATGGCATCCATTTTCTTTCCCCGCAGGAGGCCGGCGGCATCGAAGGCGAGCTGGCAGGCGCGGTGGCCAAGCCCGCACGGGCGCCGATCGTCGCGCACGTCGCGGCGGACGGCGTGCGCGTGCAGCCGCTCGATGTGCCTTCACCGTTGGGGCCGCTGCACGGCGCCTTGACGCTGCCGGCAGGCAAGGGCCCATTCCCGGCGGTGGTGCTGGTGCAAGGGTCGGGTTCGAGCGACATGGACGAAACGATCGGGCCGAACAAGCCGTTCCGCGACATCGCCGACGGCCTCGCCAAGGCCGGGGTTGCTTCGTTGCGCTACGACAAGCGTGCCTTCGTGTATCCGCGGCAGGTGGCGGCCGATGCGAAGTTCACCGTCGATGCCGAGGTGACCGGCGATGCGCTCGCCGCGGCGCAGCTTCTGGCGAAGCAGCAACAGGTCGATCCCCGTCGCATGTTCGTGCTGGGCCTGAGCGAAGGCGGGATGCTCGCTCCGCGCATCGGCCAGCGCGACCCGCGGCTGGCCGGCATCATCATGCTGGCGGCACCGGCGCGGCAATTGCTGGAAGTGTCCGCCGAGCAGGTCCGCGAGCTCGCGGCGAAGCATGGTGAGCCGAAAGCCGCGGTCGATGCGAACCTCGAGGCGATCGCCGCGGAACGGCAACTGCTCGACAAGGCCGGCCCGCAACACCCGCCCGCGGGATCCTTCCGCGGCGCGCCGCAGAGTTGGTGGTTGAGCCTGCACGACTACGATCAGGTCGCGGCCGCGAAGGCCTTGTCGATGCCGATCCTGATCTTGCAGGGCGGCAGCGATTTCCAGGTGTCGCCTGCCAAGGATTACGAGGCCTGGAAGCACGCATTGACCGGCAAGCCCGATGTGACGTTTCACCTGTATCCGGGCTTGAGCCACCTGTTCATGCCCGCCGGCAAGACCCTGACCATCGCAGATTACGCCAAGCCGGCGCATGTCGATCCGAGTGTGATCGCGGATATCGCCGATTGGATCAAGGTCCAGCCGGCGCGGTGACGAATATGGATCATTTCCCCCTTCGGGACGAAGGGGGGCGCGCGCAACGCGCGCGGGGGGATGCGGAGCGTGTGGCGAAGCGCCATCCCCCTCGATCCCCCTTCCTGTGGAAGGGGGAAGAAGGCGCCCGCGGTGACCCGCTAGAATGCATGGTTTGACACTGCCAACACCGCCATGTTCGACAACCTGACCCAACGCCTGTCCACCACCGTCCAGCGTCTGACCGGGCGCGGGCGTTTGACCGAGGAAAACATCCGCGAGGCCTTGCGCGAGGTGCGCGTGGCGCTGCTGGAAGCCGACGTCGCGCTGCCGGTGGTGCAGGCGCTGGTCGAACGCATCAAGGTGCGCGCGGTCGGTCAGGAAGTGCTGAAGTCGTTGACGCCGGGGCAGGCGCTGATCAAGGTCGTGCGAGACGAGCTGACCGCGGTGATGGGCACCCAAAACGCCTCGCTCAATCTCGCCGCGACGCCGCCGGCGGTGGTGCTGATGGCGGGCCTGCAGGGCGCGGGCAAGACCACCACCGTGGCCAAGCTTGCGAAACACCTGATCGAGCGCAAGAAGAAAGTGATGGTGGTGTCGGCCGACGTGTATCGGCCGGCGGCGATCGAACAGTTGCAGACGCTGGCGGGGCAGGTCGGCGCCGGCTTTATTCCCTCGCAAGCGGGCGACAAGCCAGTCGCGATTGCGAAGGCTGCGGTCGCTGCCGCCAGGCGCGAAGTCGCCGACGTGCTGATCGTCGACACCGCAGGCCGCACTTCGATCGATCAGGCCATGATGGCCGAGATCAAGCAATTGCATGCGGCGTTGGATCCGATCGAAACCCTGTTCGTGGTCGATTCGATGACCGGGCAGGACGCCGCGAATACCGCCAAGGCATTCGCGGATGCGCTGCCGCTCACCGGCGTGATCCTGACCAAGGTCGATGGTGATGCACGCGGCGGCGCGGCGTTGTCGGTGCGTTATGTCACCGGCCGTCCGATCAAGTTTTTGGGCGCCGGCGAGAAGACCGACGCGTTGGAACCCTTCCATCCCGATCGCATGGCGACGCGTATCCTCGGCATGGGCGACGTGCTTTCGCTCATCGAAAATGTCCAGCAGAAAACCGATGCCGACAAGGCCGCCAAACTTGCAGCAAAAGTGGCCAAGGGCAAGCGCTTTGACTTGAACGACATGCGCGACCAGCTCGACCAGATGCTCAACATGGGCGGGTTGGCCGGCCTGATGGAGAAACTGCCGGGTGTATCCGGCCTGCCCGACAAGGTGAAGTCACAGGTCAACGACAAGGAAGTGCATCGGATGATGGCGATCATCGGTTCGATGACCAAGAAGGAACGCCGGCACCCCGATTTGCTGAATGGTTCGCGTCGCGCGCGCGTCGCGCGGGGGTCCGGCACCCAGCCCGCCGACGTCAACCGCCTGCTGAAGCAATACACGCAAATGGAAAAAATGATGGGCAAGTTCGCCCGCGGCGGCATGAAAGGCCTGATGCGGCAGATGTCCGGCGCGATGAAAGGCATGGGCGGACGCGGGATGCCGCCGCGCTGACGGTGCGGGCACCACGCCAATCGCCAAAACCTGCTGAAAAATCGCGAAAAGTCCGCTACAATGCCCGGTTTCCGCGTCCGTGATCGCTCCGATAACGGGCCGCATCTGATCCTGTGGAGTCTTGAATCATGGTACGTATTCGTCTTTCGCGCGTCGGCGCCAAGGGCCGCCCGTTCTACCACGTGGTGGTGACCGACCAGCGCAGCGCGCGCGACGGTCGCAGCATCGAGCGGCTGGGTTATTTCAATCCGGGTGCTGCAGGCTCGCACGACAAGCGCCTGGTGCTGGATGTCGCGAAGTTGAACGCGTGGGTTGCCAAGGGCGCCCAGTGTTCGGACAAGGTTGCCTCGCTGGCCAAGGAAGCGGGCAAGCAGCAAGCTGCCGCTGCCTGATGCAATGAAAGACGGGCGGCGGGTGCTGCTCGGGCGAATCGTGGGCGTGCACGGTGTGCACGGTGCGGTGAAGCTGGAATCGTTCACCGAGCCGCGCTTGGCAATCTTCGGTTACAAGCCGTGGTTGCTGGAAAGCGAATCCGGCTGCGTCGATGCAGTGGCCGAAGCGAAAGGACACGCTCAAGGCAAGGGCATCGTGGCGACACTGGGGGGAATCGGTGATCGCGACGCGGCAGCCGGCTTGGTGGGAACCAGGATTTTCGTTCCGCGCGAAGCGTTGCCGGCGTTGCCCGCTGGCGAGTATTACCAGGTGGACCTGGAAGGTCTGGAAGTGCGGAACCTGGCTGGCGAGTACCTCGGTCGCGTCAGCCACCTGTTCGACAACGGCGCGCATGATGTCTTGGTGACGCGCGACGAAGCCGGGCGGGAACGCTTGATTCCGTACGTGATCGAGCGGTACGTGAAATCGGTCGACATGGATGCGCAGTGCATTACGGTCGACTGGGACAAGGAAGATTAGGGTCGTGCGTGTTGACGTCGTCACGCTATTTCCGGAATTCGTGCAGCAATGCGCGGGCTTCGGGGTGATCGGACGCGCAGTCGAACGCGGTTTGCTGGATGTGGTGGCGTGGAATCCGCGCGACCATGCCGACGGTGGATATCGCCGGGTTGACGACACGGTTTGTGGCGGCGGCCCGGGGATGGTGATGTTGATCGAGCCGTTGCGCCGAACCTTGGCGGCGGCGCGGCAGGCGACGAATGGTCATGCTGAGCAACCGGCTGATCAACCGGCGCCGGTGATTTATTTGAGTCCGCAGGGAGCGCGGCTCACGCAGGACAAGGTGCGGCAGTTGGCGGCATTGCCGCGGATGATTTTGCTGTGCGGGCGCTATGAAGGAATCGACGAGCGCCTGATTGAACACGAGGTCGACGAGGAACTGTCGATCGGCGATTACGTGCTGTCGGGCGGTGAATTGGCCGCGGCGGTGCTGATCGATGCGATCGGCAGGTTGCAGGAAGGCGCGCTGGGCGACACGCAATCCGCCGCGCAGGATTCGTTCTCGGACGGCCTGCTGGATTGTCCGCACTACACGCGGCCGGTCAGCGACGAGTACGGCGAGGTGCCGGCAGTGTTGTTGTCGGGTGACCACGCGGCGATCGCACGCTGGCGACGTATGCAGTCGCTGGGCCGCACTTGGCTGCGACGCCCGGATTTGCTGGAAGGATTGGCGTTGGCGGTTTCAGACCAACGCCTGCTGGAAGAATTCATACGCGAACACAAGGGCAACCCCCATGAACAAGATCATTGAGCAATTCGAAACCGCACAGATGGGCCGCAAGCTGCCCGAGTTCTCCGCGGGCGATACCGTCATCGTCAACGTGAAGGTCAAGGAAGGCAATCGCGAGCGTGTGCAGGCGTTCGAGGGCGTGGTGATTGCACGCCGCAACCGCGGCCTGCATTCGGCCTTCACCGTGCGCAAGATGTCGCACGGCACCGGCGTCGAGCGCGTGTTCCAGTCGCATAGCGCGGCGATCGACTCGGTCGAGGTGAAGCGCCACGGCAAGGTGCGCGGTGCCAAGCTGTACTACCTGCGTGGTCTGGAAGGCAAGGCGGCGCGTATCGCCGAAGATCTCGCCGCGCGCGGCAAGCACGCGGCCGCCAGCGCCGAATAAGCGCGTTGCACCGGCAGCATCGAGAACCGCGCGGAGCGATCCGCGCGGTTTTTTCGTGCCCGGACGGAACTTGAGGATGGTCAGCGCACGGGTGTGCGCGGAACCGTGAAGACACGCGCAAGCGGCCGCCACCAGCGCGGTTGCAGTGCGTCCAGTACTTGCGGAAAGTGAGCGCACAAACTGAAGCCGCAGCGCGGGTTGATCTCGAAGATCATCGGGTTCCCGTCGACCAGTTTGTAATTGACGCAACACAGGCCGCTGAAGCCCAACGCGGCCAACATCTGCGCGAAGAGGTCCATGCAAGGCGGGTTCGTGATGGGTACGGCGCGTTCGCAGTGCGCCTGTCCCTTCACGAAAGAGTCGCTCGCGAAAAGGTATTCGCGGCCTGCGCAGCGTTCAGTCGAACGGCCGGATCACTTCCTCGCCATCGTCGGCGTGTTCGGTGCCGTCACTCTTGTCGCCGAGCAGGCGCCGCACCACCACGTAGAAAACCGGAACCAGCATCACGCCGAGCACCGTGGCGCCGAGCATGCCACCGATCACGCCGGTGCCGATCGCGTGGCGGCTGTTGGCGCCGGCGCCGGTCGAGATCGCCAGCGGCAACACCCCGAGGATGAAGGCAATCGAAGTCATCAGGATCGGCCGCAAGCGAATGCGACAGGCTTCCAGCGTCGCCCAGATCAAGCCGTGGCCTTGCTTTTGCAGGTCCACCGCGAACTGCACGATCAGGATTGCGTTCTTCACCGACAGGCCGATGATCGCGATCAAGCCGATCTTGAAATACACGTCGTCCTGGAGGCCGCGCATGCTGGTCAGGGCGACCGAGCCGAGTACGCCGAGCGGGATGACCAGCATCACGGCCACGGGGATCGACCAGCTTTCATACAGCGCACACAGGCACAGGAACACCACGAGGAGCGACAGGCCGAACAGCATCGGTGCCTGCGCGCCGGAAAGAATTTCCTGCAGCGATTGCCCGGTCCATTCGTAGCCGAAACTCGTGGGCAGGTACTTCGCCACCAACTCCTGCATCGCGGCGATCGCGTCACCCGAGCTGTAACCCGGCGCCGCACTGCCGGTGATGCCGATCGAACCGGCGCCGTTGTAGCGATCGAGCTCCGGCGAGGCCAGCGACCACTTGGTCGACACCACGCTGGACAACGGCACCATCTTGCCGCTGGACGAGCGCGTGTAGAACTGGCTGATGTCGCCCGGATTCATGCGAAACGGTGCGTCGGCCTGTACCTCAACGCGCAGCACGCGGCCACCATAGTAGAAATCGTTGGCGTAGGCCTGCGACAGCATCAGCCCGATCGCGTTGTAGACATCGGTGACCGACAGTCCCATCGATTGCGCCTGCACGCGGTCGACGTGCATGTCCACGGTCGGCGCGTCGTCCATGCCGTTGATGTGGACGTTGGCGAGGCGTTTGT
Source organism: Rhodanobacter sp. (assembly GCA_022730295.1). Lineage (GTDB taxonomy): Bacteria > Pseudomonadota > Gammaproteobacteria > Xanthomonadales > Rhodanobacteraceae > 66-474. Next base: position 8,243 of record DZCM01000019.1, read on the forward strand.
CGTTGCGCGCCTCGTCGAGCAATTTGTCCTTGGCTTGCACCAGCGCGGCGTGGCCGCGTCCGCCGCGGTCCTCCAGTTCGAAATCGAAGCCGGCGAAGCGGCCAAGGCCGCGGATGACGGCCTGGTTCATCGCGAACACCTGGGCGTTGCGGATCGATCCGAACTGCTTGTTGAGTTCGCCGATGATTTCGTTCGCACTGCGGCTGCGGTCGCTCCAGTCCTTCAGGTGGATGAAGGCCATGCCGACGTTCTCGCCGTGGCCGATGAAGCTGAAGCCGCCGATGGTGAAGATGTTGGCGACCGCCGGATCCTTCCTGACGATGGCCTCGACCTGTGCCATCACCGCGCGTGTGCGCTGCGTCGTCGCGCCCGGCGGCAACTGGATCGTCGCCACCACTTCGCCCTGATCTTCCTGTGGCACAAAGCTCGAAGGAAGCTGCGCCAGCAAAAACACGGCGATCACGATCGCGATGCCGTAGCCCAGCATCCAGCGCGGCGTATGCCGCACCGCCTTGCGCAGGCGCGCGAGGTAATGCCGCGCCATATTCTCATAGCCGTTGTTGAAGGCGCGCAGCAAGCGGTTGGCGTGCTCGTGCTCGGGGCGCAGGATGCTCGCGCACAGCGCCGGCGTGAACGACAGCGCCATCACCGCCGACAACACCATCGACACCGCGATGGTGACCGAGAACTGGCGGTAGATCGCGCCCACGCTGCCCGACATCAAGGCCGCCGGCACGAACACCGAGGCCAGCACCGTGGTCACGGCGACGATTGCGCCGGTGATCTGGGTCATGCCCTTGCGGGTGGCTTCCTTGGGCGACAGGCCCTCCTCGCGCATGATGCGCTCGACGTTCTCGACCACCACGATGGCATCGTCCACCACGATGCCGATCGCCAGCACCAGCCCGAACAAGCTGAGCACGTTGATCGAGAAGCCGAACAGGTACAGCCCGATGAAGGCGCCGGTCAGCGCTACCGGCAGCACCAGCGTCGGGATCAGCGTCGCGCGCAGGTTCTGCAGGAACAGCAGCATCACGAAGAACACCAGCACGATGGCCTCGGCCAGCGTCTTCACCACTTCGACAATAGAGACCCGCACGAAGGTGTAGCTCTCGAACGGCACGCTCCAGGTCACGCCGGGCGGCAGGTTTTTCGCCAGCTCCTTCATCCTGGCCTGCACCGCGTCGGCGACCGAGAGTGCGTTGGCGCCGGGCAGCAGCGAAATGCCGAACGAGGCCACGGGCTTGCCGTTCAGGCGCGAGAAATTGCCGTAATTGTCGGCGCCGAGTTCCACCCGGGCGACGTCGCCCAGGGTCACGGTGCTGCCGTCACTGTTGGTGCGCAGGATGATGTGGCGGAATTCATCCGGGGTGGTGAAGCTCGATTCCGCCGACACCGTCGCGGTGATGCCTTGTCCGTCCACCGCGGGCTCGGCGCCGACCGCGCCGGCCGCAAACATGACGTTCTGCGCGCGGATCGCGTCCAGCGCGTCGGTGGCGGTCAGGCCATATCCTTCCAGCTTCAGCGGGTTCAGCCAGATCCGCATCGCGTACGGCGAGCCGAATTGGCGCACGCTGCCGACGCCCTCGACGCGCGAAATCGGGTCGACCAGTTGCGCGGCAATCAGGTTGCTCAACGCAGTCGGGTTGAGGTGGCCGCTGGAATCCTGCAGCGCGATGCCCATCAGGAAGCCCGAGTTGGACTTGCGCACCGTCACGCCGAGATTGTTGACGATCGATGGCAGCCGCGGCTCGGCGGCATTCACCGCGTTCTGGGTTTGCACTGCGGCGGTGTCGAGGTTGGTGCCGGGATCAAAGTACAGCGTGATGTCGGAGGATCCCGTCGAATTGGACGAGGAGCTGAAATACAGCAGATGATCGATGCCCGAGAGGTTCTGTTCGATCACCTGCGTAACCGTGCTCTGCACCACTTGCGCGTTCGCGCCGGGGTAGTTGGCGCGGATTTGCACGCTCGGAGGCGCGATCGTCGGATAGGCTTCGATCGGCAGGTGCAGGATTGCGATAGTGCCGCCCAGCGTGATCAGGATGGCAAGCACCCACGCGAAGATCGGACGGTCGATGAAAAACTGCGGCATGCTGCGTGCTCAGCCGGCTGTCGCGGTCGCCGCGGCGGATGCCGCAGGCGCGGAGGGAATGGGCTGCACCTTTTCACCCGCGTGTACTTTCAGGATCCCGGAGACGATGACTTGGTCGCCAGCGGCGAGGCCGCCAGTCACGATCCAGCCGGCGCCGCGTTGTTCGCCCAGCGCGACCCGCTTCTCGACGATCTCGTCGTTCGTTCCCACCACGAAAACGAACGCGCTCTCGTTGTCGCGCTGGATCGCGGCTTGCGGGAGCATGATCGCACCGTGCAACTGGCCGAGCGTCAGGCGGATCTTCACGAACATGCCCGGCAACAGCGTGTGGCCCGGATTCGGGATCAAGGCGCGCAGGTCGACGGCGCCGGTTGCGGGATCGACCGCGAGGTCGGTGAAATCGAGCGTGCCGGCGTGCGGATACACGCTGCCATCGGGCAACACCAACTGCACTTCCGCCTTGTCCGGCGCATCCAGTTTCAGTTTGCCGGATTTTGCGGCCTTGCGGAGCTTCTCGAGTTCCGCCATCGGCTGGCTGAAGTTGGCATAGATCGGATCAATCACCTGCACCGTGGTGAGCGGATTGGTGTCAGTGGGCGAGACCAGCGCGCCCTCGGTGACGTTGGCGCGGCCGGCGCGGCCGGCAATCGGCGAGCGCAGCGTGGCGTAGCCGAGACTGATCTCGGCATTCTTCACGTTGGCCCTCGCCGATTTCACCGCAGCATCGGCTTCTGCCGCGGCGGCGGCCGCGTCGTCGACGTCCTGGGTCGAAAGCAGGCCCTGCGCGCCGAGCGTTTTGCTGCGTTTGGCCTTCAGGCTGGCGTTAGCCGCAGTGGCTTCGGCCTGTGCCAGCTGGCCTTGCGCGGCGCGCAGCGTGGCTTCGAGCGGCGCCGGATCGATCTTGAACAACACGTCGCCGGCCTTGACGTCGGAACCTTCCTTGTACACGCGCTGCAGCACGATGCCGGTCACGCGTGCCCGCACCTGTGCCGTGAGCGTCGCGGCGAGGCGCCCGGGATAACTGTCGACCACCGGGATGCTGGACGCAGTGGCCGTCACCACGCCCACTTCCGGTGGCGCCGGTGCGGGCGGTGGCTTGTGTCCGCAGGCCGCGAGCAGCACTGCCAAGGCCGCGACCGGCACGCCACGCCACGGTGACTGGGTCATCGCCATTTCTCTACCAAGCCGAACAATAATCGCCCATTATCGCTGGAATCGCGGTGCGCCGCCCTGTGCCAAGCGGCACGTGCACGCGGCGCAAAGGCGTGCGCAATGTGCGCGCGGGTGCGCTCGCCAAGCCCGTGCGGTGGGCTGCCGCGGCTCCTGCGGCGGCCGCAGAACTGGAATGCCGCGTGGGCGCGGCGGTATCCTATGCGTTCCTTTTTAGCTCATCGACAATCGACATGAACGCACTGCGTGCCCCCACCGGGGGTGCTGAAGTCGCCGCGATCGCGGCCGCTGTCCGTGGCCTGGTCGCACCGGCCGACGCCGCCGCCGCCGAGAGCTTCGCGACACTGGTGAGCGCGGAAGTCAGTGGCGAGTTGTTGCGCCACCGTGGCGAGGACAACTGGGCCGCGATGTGCGCCGGCCTGTTCCGCTGGTTCCGCAACCGCCCGGCTGGCCGCGCCAGCGTACGTGCGTTCAATCCCGATCGCCAGCGCGATGGCTGGAGCTGCCCGCACTCGGTCATCGAAGTAGTCACCGATGACGCACCGTTCCTCGTGGATTCGCTGGAATTGGTGGTGGCGGCTGCGGGCCTGCGCATGCATCGCTTGATCCATCCGGTGCTGGAAGTCCAACGCGATGCGCAAGGCAACGTCAAGGCGATCGCGGCTTGCGACGGCGCCCACGCGGCCGAATCGATCACGCATGCCGAGGTTGATCGCGTCGACGACGCCACCCTGCAGTCACTGCAGGCGGCAGCTGAAGCTGCATTCGGCGACGTGCACGCTGCAGTGGTGGACTGGCAAGCGATGCACGACAAGATGCTGGCGGTGGCCGAGTCACTGCCCAAGGAAAGGACGCCGCTCGGCGCCGACGAACTGGTCGAGGGCCAGGCTTTCCTGCGCTGGGCCGCGGACAACCACTTCACCTTCCTCGGTTACCGCGAATACGACGTGGTCGCCGAACAGGGCGACGAGTTGCTGAAGGCGCGCGCCGAATCCGGCCTCGGTATCCTGCGCGATCCCACGCTGGCGACCACGCCGCGTTCCACCAAGAGCCTGATCGCGAGCCGCTTGCCGCAGTCCGGTTCGATGGACGCGATCATCCTGACCAAGACCAATGCGCGCTCGCGCGTGCATCGCCCGGGCTACATGGATTACATCGGCGTGCTGAGCTTCGATGCGCACGGCAAGCCGGTCAGCGAGAAACGCTTCCTTGGCCTGTATACGTCAACGGCCTACATGCGCCGTGCACAGGACGTGCCGCTGGTGCGCAAGAAGTTCGAATCGGCCGCCGAGCGTTCCAGCTTGCGCCCGCAGTCGCACTCCGACAAGGCCTTCCGTTCGATCCTTGAAACCTTGCCGCGCGACGAGCTGCTGCAGGCGACGACCGACGAGCTGCACAAGCTGGCCACCGGGATTTTCGAGGTGAACGAGCGCCGGCGCGCAAAGGTGTTCGTGCGCCGCGACGCCTACGGCCGCTTCTATTCGTGCCTGGTGTTCGTTCCGCGCGACCACTACAGCCCGGCCGTTGCCGCGCGCATCAAGGAGATGCTGAACGACGAGCTGCATGGCGCCCATGTTGATGCGACTACCCAGATCGGTGATTCGCCGATGGCGCGCATGCATGTGACCGTGCGCCCGCGCGCCGGCGAAGAAGTGCACATCGACGACGCGAAACTGGATGCCTTGCTGGCGCCGATCGTGCGCAGCTGGCACGACGAATTGCGTGATGCACTGGTCGGCGGCAATGGCGAAGAGCGCGGTACCCAGCTGGCGAACCGCTGGGGCCGGGCTTTCAGCGCCGGCTACATCGAAGACGCCACGCCCGCGCGGGCGGCCGAAGACGTCGGCATCCTCACCGCGATGACCGATGCGGGCCAGGACATGCGCCTCGCCTTGCACGAGTCGTACCGCAAACCCGGCGAACTGCACTTCCGCATCTTCCGCACCGGTCACGACATTCCGTTGTCGGATGCGCTGCCGTTGCTGGAGAGCGCCGGCCTCAAGGTCGACACCGAACAGGTGCACAGCCTGGAAGTGCCGGGCGCCAAAGCCTGCGTGCAGGATTTCGTGGTGCGTCCGGCGGTGCCGATGACCTTCAAGCTCGATGACACCCACGCGCGTTTCGAGGGCGCCTTCGATGCGATCTGGCACGGTCTCGCCGAGAACGACCACTTCAACGCACTGGTGTTGCGCGCAGGTTTGAGCTGGCGGCAGATCGCGATGTTGCGCGGCTACTGCAAGTACCAGCAACAGGTTGGCACGCCGTTCTCGCAGGCGTACATGGAAGAGACGCTCAACCGTTACCCGATGATCGCGGGCTTGCTGGTGGAGTTGTTCGAAGCCAAGTTCGATCCCAGGCGCGAGACCGGCGATGCGGCTGCCCGCAAGGCCGCCCGTGACGCGCTGGAGCGCGAGCTCGGCACGCTGACGCCCAAGGCCGTCGCGGATGCCAATCCGGGTTTCGTCGCGAACGTTGCCGCGCTGCTCGAACAGCCGCGCGAGGAACAGGTCGAAGGCCTGGTCAACGCGCTCAAGGCGCTGCTCGCCAACGTCGCCAGCCTCGACGACGACCGCATCCTGCGCGGCTTCATGGGCCAGATCCGCGCCACCTTGCGCACCAACTATTTCCAGACGCACGCCGGCAAGCCGGCCGAATACATCGCCTACAAGTTCGATTCGCACCAGGTGCCGGATGTGCCGAAGCCGGTGCCGTACCGCGAGATCTGGGTGTACGCGCCGCGGGTGGAAGGCGTGCACCTGCGCTTCGGTCCGGTTGCACGTGGCGGCATCCGCTGGTCGGATCGCCGCGAAGACTTCCGCACCGAAGTGCTGGGCCTGGTCAAGGCGCAGATGGTGAAGAACACCGTGATTGTGCCGGTGGGCTCGAAGGGCGGCTTCTTCGTGAAGCGTCCGCCGGCCGAGCGCGATGCACAGCTCGACGAGGGCATCGCCTGCTACAAGATGTTCATGAATGGCCTGCTGGACATCACCGACAACATCGACACCAAGGCCAACACGGTGGTGCATCCGGTCGACGTGGTGCGCCACGATGCGGATGATCCGTATCTGGTGGTCGCTGCCGACAAGGGCACCGCGAAGTTCTCCGATATCGCCAACGGCATTTCGATCGAACACGGTTATTGGCTGGGCGATGCATTTGCCTCGGGTGGCTCGGCCGGCTTCGACCACAAGGACATGGGGATAACCTCGCGCGGCGGTTGGGAGTCGGTGAAGTGCCACTTCCGCGCGCTCGGCCACGATTGCCAGAACGAGGATTTCACCTGCGTTGGCATCGGTGACATGTCCGGTGACGTGTTCGGCAACGGCTTGTTGCGCTCGCGCCACACGCGCCTGCTTGCGGCGTTCGACCATCGCCACATCTTCATCGATCCGGATCCGCAGACCGAAGCGTCGTACATCGAGCGCGAACGCATGTTCGCGTTGCCGCGCTCCTCGTGGGAAGACTACGACAAGTCAAAGATCTCGAAAGGTGGCGGCGTGTTCGCGCGCAGCCTCAAGGCCGTGGCGATCACGCTGGAAATGCGCGCGGTGCTTGGCATCGCCGAAGGCGTGGAATCGTTGTCGCCAACCGAGCTGATGACGGCGATCCTGAAGGCACCGGTCGACCTGTTGTGGAACGGCGGCATTGGCACCTACGTCAAGGCGGCGTCGGAATCCAACGCCGATGTAGGCGACCGCGCCAACAATTCGCTACGCATCAACGGCGGCGAACTGCGCTGCAAGATCGTGGGCGAGGGCGGCAACCTCGGCTTGACGCAGAAGGGACGCATCGAGGCCGCGCAGAACGGCGTGCTGCTGAACACCGACTTCATCGACAATTCGGCGGGCGTGGATACCTCCGACCACGAGGTCAACATCAAGATCCTGCTGAACGATGCGGTGCAACGCGGCGAGATGGACATCGAGGCACGCAACAAGTTGTTGCATTCAATGACCGACGAAGTGGCCGGGCTGGTGTTGAACGACAACTACCGGCAGAACGTGGCGCTTGGCCTGATGCAACACATGTCGCCCGGTCGCATCGGTACCCAGGGACATTTCATCCGCACCCTGGAATCGCGCGGGCAACTTGATCGCCAGATCGAATCGCTGCCCACCGACAGCGAAATCGCCGAGCGGCGCACCCGTCACCAGGGACTGGTGCGGCCCGAGCTTGCGGTGCTGTTGTCCTATTCCAAGATCGTGCTGTACCAGCAGTTGCTGGATTCTGACGTGCCGGAGGATCCCTTCCTCTCGCACGAGTTGATGCGTTATTTCCCCCGGCCGTTGCACCAGAAGTACGCGGAGCACATGCAGCGGCATCGCCTGAAGCGCGAAATCATCGCCACGGCGGTGACCAACTCGATCGTCAACCGCATGGGCGCGACCTTCGTATTGCGCACCCAGGAAGACTCCGGGCAAACGGCGGCCGCCGTGGTGAAGGCCTACAACGCCGCACGCCAGATCATCCATGCGCGCGAGCTGTGGTCCGGCATCGACGCGTTGGATGGCAAGGTCAGTGCGGATGCGCAGATCGACGCGCTGATGAAGATCTGGGCGTTGCTGCGCCACATATCGCGCTGGCTGCTCAATCGTCCGGGCACCACGCTTGACATCACCGAACTGGTGCAGCGTTACCAGCCCGGCATGGACCAGCTGCGCGCCGCCTTGCCGAATGAACTCACGGATACCAGCAAAGCCTCATGGGGTGTTGACCTCGAAAAGTGGCAGGATCTGGGCTTCGGCGACGCACTCGCCCGCAACCTGGCAACGATTCCGGTGCTGGAGATCGCGATGGACGTCATCGAAACCGCGCAGGATTCAGGCCGGCCGGTCGAGCATGTCGCGCGGGTGTTCTTCGAACTTGGCGAGGCCTTGGATATCGAATTCCTGCGCGCCCAGATCGAGAAGTTGCCGGTGGAGAGCCGCTGGCATGCGCAGGCACGCGGTGCGCTGCGCGACGAACTTGCGGTGCAGCAGCGCGCCATGGTCGGCCAGATTCTCGCGTCCGAACAGGGCAAGCAGGGCGCCGACGGTGCGGTGGCTGCGTGGCTGGACCGCGACGACCCACAACTGCAATTCACCCGCGGCATGCTGGACGAAATCCGCGGCGTCGACGTGGACTACCCGATCGCATCGGTGGCGCTGCGCCGTCTCGCCCAGATCGCGCAGTCGGGTTGAAGGGTCAAGGCAAGAGCGAGAGCCTGGGCCACGGATCAACACGGATCAGAGCGGATAAGTACTTTGATTCGTGTTGTTGCGGCCGCTGACCAGATGGCAGGGCGTGACGTAAGTTTTGGCGCGCATGGCTGACGCGCTTGCCTCCTTCCGCAGGAAGGGGGTCGAAGCTGCCTGCGCCAGCAGGCAACTGCGGGGGGATGCGCTGAACGTTACAAGAAGCCATCCCCCTCGATCCCCCTTCCTGCGGAAGGGGGAGGACAACTTCGCGCCTTCGCGCCGATAGGGGACACTCACCCCCTTCCGCAGGAAGGGGGTCGAAGCTGCCTGCGCCAGCAGGCAACTGCGGGGGGATGTAACGCCAGGCATTTCCCAATTTGGCGTATCCGCGGCACACTGGCGGCATGGCCAACGCACTTCATTCGGTCGCCGCCAATCCAAGGCTCGCCTTCGTCGCATCCGCGTCCGACAAGGCGCGGGCAGCCTGCGCTGAACTGCAGGAACGCTATGGCGCGGTGAAGCCCGCGGAGGCTGACGTTGTCGTCGCCCTCGGCGGCGATGGTTTCATGCTGCGCACCTTGCACGCGCAGTTGGGACAAGGCTTGCCGGTGTACGGCATGAAGCTCGGCCGCGTCGGCTTCCTGATGAATCGTTATCTGCCCGAGGGTTTGCCAGAGCGCATTGCCACCGCGCATCCGGCCGTACTGCATCCGTTGGAGATGCGCGTCACCCGCGCCGACGGCAGTGAAGCCACGGCGCTGGCCTTCAACGAAATCTCGCTGTTGCGCCAGACCAATCAGGCTGCGCACATCGAAGTGTCGTTGAACGGAGACGTGAAGTTGGCCAACCTCGTGTGCGATGGCGTGCTGGTGGCGACTCCGGCAGGATCCACCGCCTACAACTTTTCCGCGCACGGCCCGATCCTTCCACTCGACGCCAACGTGCTGGCGCTAACCCCGATCAGCCCGTTTCGCCCGCGCCGCTGGCGCGGCGCATTATTGCCATCGGCAACGCGCGTGGGCTTGCGTACCCTCGAACCGCTACACCGCCCGATCAGCGCCACCGCCGATTTCCACGAGGTGCGCGATGCGGTCGAGATCGACGTCCGTCAGGCACGCGAGCAATCCGTCACCATGTTGTTCGATCCCGAGCACAGCCTCGCGCAGCGGATCCTCGACGAACAGTTTGAACCATGATTTGTGTGATCGCCCCTGATCGCCGCTACGCTTTTCCCGATTCCCGGCATCATGTTACATAGCGCATCTCGCGCGAGGGCGGGCACAGGAAATTGCCCTGCGCGAAGGTGACGCCGGCGGAGAACAGGATCGGCATGCTGGAGGCTTCCTCGATCCACTCGACCATGGTGTGTTTGCCGGCGGCATGGGCTTGCGAGCACAGTTCGCGCACCTTCAATTCATTCTCGGCGTGCCGGGCAAGGTCGGTGGTGAGGGTGCGGTCGATCTTCAGGTAATCGGCGTCGATGTGCTTCAGGGCCTGGAAGGAATTGAGCCCCGAGCCGAATTGTTCGAGACCGAACGTGCCGCCGCTCTTGCGCCAGCGTTCGATGAAGTCGCGCGCAGGTTTCAGGCAGGTCATCACCTTGGCTTCGGGCACCTCGAACACCAATTGCGCGGCCTTGACGCTGGCGGCCGCGAGCCGGGCATCCACCCAGTTGGCGAGCGTCTCGTCGTGCAGCGTGAGTGTCGAGAGTTTGACGAAGGCGGTGGCGGCCTTACCCGTATTGGACCTTGCGTGTTTGCCGAGCTCGGCGATGGTGTGCTCGATCACCCAGCGGTCGATCGCCAGCAAGCGGTCGTTGCGCTCGGCGATCGGCATGAAGTGGGATGGCAGGATTTCTTCGGTCGGGCCGCGCATGCGCAGCAACACTTCGAAGAATTCGCCATCGTCGCCCTGCAGGCTCACGATCGGCTGGAAGTACAGGATGAACCCGTTTCCCTTGAGCGCGGCATCGATCATTTCGAGCCACTGCTGCTCGCGTTCTGCTTCGGCCTTGTCGGTGGCGCCCGGATCATGGATGTCGATGCGGTTGCCGCCTTGGCTGGCAACGACGCGCAGGGCGTCGTCGGCCTGCGACAACAACACCTGCGACTTGGCGTTTTTCTCGCCCAGCAGGCTGCCGCCGATGCTGATGGTGAGGCTGGTGGATTTGCCGCCGGCTTCGATGATCGCCGTTTCCACGCTCGCGCGCAGCGATTCGGCGATCTGCTGGACTTCCGCTTGCGGACAGCCGCACAACAGCAACCCGAATGTGTGGTCGCCGATCCGGCCGGCGTTGTCGGTGCTGCGCAGGCGCTGTTTCATCGTGCCGGCCAGCGTACGCAGCACGTCATCGGCGCCGGCGATGCCGACGGTGTCGAGCACGGCACGGAAGTTGTCGGGTTCCAGCAGCAGCAAGGCCTGGTCGCGCTTGCCGCCGATGGTGGCCGCAACCGCTTCGTCGACCTGTTCGAGGAAGTAGGCGCGGTTGGACAAACCAGTCAGCGGGTCCTGGGTCTTCAGGCGCTTCAGTTCTTCTTCGGTGTCCGGGTTGGAGCCCGGCAAGCGGAACACGATCTGCTGGCACGGCTCGCCTTCGTACGTGGCTGTAGCGAACTCCATCACCGCTTCGAAAGTGCTGCCGTCCGCACGTTGCGCGGTGAGATCGAGCCGCGGCGGTGGCTTTTCGCCGCGTGCGAGGCGCTTCAACAGATCCTTGAAGTCTGCGGTGTGCTGGGCCGCGACCAGATCGAGGATGGTCAGGCCTTCGACGTCCTCGAAGTTTTCGAAGCCGAACATTTCGAGGTACGCGTTGTTGGCGCGCACGTGGGTGCCTTCGTGGATGTAGGCGATCGGGTCGCGCGAGGAATCGAGCAGCGAGGCGCAGCGGCGTTCGGACTCGCGCAGCGCCGCTTCCAGCTTGCGCACGTTGCGGCGGGTGTTAAGCGCATCCAACTCGCGCCGCACCACCGCTTGCAACTGGTCGTGGCGGTTGCGCAGGGCGATGCCACGGACACTGCCGTGGCCGAGAATTGTGGTGACCACGTCATCGGTGAGTTTGTCGGCGAGCGCCAGCAGCGCGACATCCTTGCCGGTGCCATCGAGCGCCCGCGCCACCGTGGTCAGCGACACGCACTGGCAGGCTGGATTGGCGAGCACCAAGTCGGGGGTGAACGACTCCAGGGTCGCCGCCAGCTCTTCCTCGCTTGCGACGCGCTGCGGGCGCAGCGCGATGCCGCTGTTGCGCAGCACGCTGGTGATCTGCTCGGCGTCCTCGGCGTGGTCATCGACGATGATCAGTTTGATGATCGGTTCTGGCAACATGACTGTCCTTCGAATTCGTACGCGACCGGCCGTCGTCCACGCCGCTGGCCCTGCAGCCGCTGGTTCCAGTTTGCTTTGCCGGGCTGACGTTTGACCCCACCCCCGGCACCCGCGCCAGCGGGCTCTACAACGGGCGCTTGGACCGCTCGCCCGGCGCTTCGCGCACCAGCCTGGGTACAAGATACCCCGGAAGGCGGGCCCGCAGGGCGTCGGCAAGTGTGCGCGCCTGCTCATCCGGCACTTCGAAGTGGGCGGTTCCGCGCACCCGGTCGAGCTGATGCAGGTAGTAGGGCAGCACGCCGAACGCGAACAATCGCTCGGAAAGCTCGGCCAGAACAGCCGCATCATCGTTGACGCCACGCAGCAAAACCGACTGGTTCAGGAGCGTCACGCCGGCCTCGCGCAAACGGCTGCACGCCGCGCCAACACTGGCATCCAGCTCGTTCGGGTGGTTCGCATGCAACACCATCACCCGTTGCATCGGCAGGCCGGCCAGCCACTCAATCAGCGCGGCGTCGATGCGCTCCGGCAACACCACCGGCAGGCGGGAATGGATGCGCAAGCGGATGATTTGTGGCAGGTTGCGGAGACAAAATGTGAATTCCGTCAACTTTTGTGTCGAGAGCACCAAAGGGTCGCCGCCGGACAAGATCACCTCGCGAATCGAGGGATCGGCGGCCAGGCAGGCCAGTGCTTCGCGCCAGGCGTGGGTGGCGGCGAGCTCCTCGGCGTAGGGGAAATGCCGTCGAAAACAGTAGCGGCAATTGATCGCGCAACTGCCCGCCGCGATCAGCAGAGCGCGTCCTTCGTACTTGTGCAGTACGCCGTGCCCGGCGATTGAATCCAGATCGCCGACCGCGTCATCGCTGAAACCGGGGGCCTCGTCCAGCTCGGCCAGTTGCGGTAGCACCTGCAACAGCAGCGGGTCGTATGGATCGCCCGGGCGCATCCGCGCGACGAAACCGCGCGGCACCTTCAGCGCAAAACCGGCGGCGTTTGCCGGCAGCCGGTCAGCGAGGTGCGGCAGTCCCGCCAGCGTCAGCAGTTCGCGCGGATCGGTGATGGCGTCGCGCAAGGACTGGCGCCAATCGGGGCGTGTGCGCGTCTGGGTTGTGCGCTCGTTTGCGGTTATCATGGGTGGCCCTGCGCCAGTGGGATGGCGCGGTGAATCCCCCATTTTAGGTCACAAACGGGATCCGGGCCATTGAACCCGGCCGCATCCCGCATCCGTGGAGTCAGCAGCATGGCCAGTTATGGTCTCAATGATGTCAAGAACGGCCTGAAGATCATCGTCGACGGCGATCCCTACGTGATCGTCGGCGCAGAGTTCATCAAGCCCGGCAAGGGTCAGGCGTTCACGCGCATCAAGATCCGCAATCTCAAGAATGGCCGCACCACCGAAAAGACCATGAAGGCCACCGACGCGGTCGAGGGCGCCGACGTGGTTGATACCGACATGCAGTACCTCTACAACGACGGCGAGTTCTGGCATTTCATGGATCCGGCGAGTTTCGAGCAGCACACCGCCGACAAGAATTCCGTGGGCGATGCCGCGCAGTGGCTGAAGGGTGAAGAGGAATGCATCGTCACCTTCTGGAACGGCGTGCCCTTGTCGGTGGCGCCGCCCAATTTCGTGGAACTGAAGATCGCCGAAACCGATCCCGGCGTGCGCGGGGACACCTCGGGTGGCGGCGGCAAGCCGGCCAAGCTGGAAACCGGCGCGACCGTGCGCGTGCCGCTGTTCGTGAATCAGGACGAGATCATCCGCGTCGATACCCGCACTGGCGAGTATGTTGGTCGCGTGAAGTGATTGATTCGCTGCGAATCCGCCTGGCGGATTGCGTCGTGCATCCATCATGTTGGCGAAAGCCGGGGTCCGCTCGCGATGGATTCCGGTTGGCGCCGGACTGCGGCGGCAGGACGCCAACGCGAACGCCGGCATAGCCGGCGGCCCGCCAGCACAGCCTGCAGGATGCAGTCTGTCGTGACGAGCAAGAGCGCATCGACATGGCCGAAGCTGCACTTCAGCACCGTTGCCCGATCGATTTGCTGATAACACCCCGCTGGCTTGTGCCAGTGGAGCCGGCTGGCGTGGTGCTGGAAGACCACGCAGTCGCGGTCGACGGCGATTCGATTGTCGAAGTGTTACCCGTCGCTGAAGCCGCAGCGAAGTACGCGCCGCGCGAACGCGTGCCGTTGGCCGAGCATGTGCTGATTCCCGGCCTGGTCAACGCGCACACCCACAACCCGATGACACTGATGCGCGGCTTGGCCGACGACCTGCCGCTGATGACGTGGCTGCAGCAGCACATCTGGCCGGTGGAAGGCAAGGTGATTGGCGTGGATTTCGTGCGCGCTGGCGTGGAACTTGCGATCGCCGAAATGTTGCGCGGCGGCACCACATGTTGCAGCGAGTTGTATTTCTTTCCCGATGTGCAGGCAGCCGCTTACAAGGGCCACGGATTTCGCGCGGTGGCAGGTTTGCCGATCGTGGAATTTCCGACCGCGTGGGCTGGATCACGTGATGAATATTTCGAGCGCGCGCTGGCGGTGCATGACGCCTGGCGCGGCGATGCGCTGATCTCCACGGCCTTCGCGCCGCACGCGCCGTATACCGTGGCCGATGCGTCCTTCGAGCGCATCCGCACGCTGTCCGACCAGTTGGATATTCCGGTGCACCTGCACCTGATGGAAACCGCGCAGGAAGTCGAGGACAGCAAGCGCGAGCATGGGCTGCGGCCATTGCAACGCTTGCAGAAATTGGGTCTGGTCAACGACCGCCTGATCGCCGTGCACATGACCCAGGTCAGCGACGCCGAGGTGACGGTGTGCGCTGACGCCGGCGTATCGGTGGTGCACTGTCCGGAATCGAATCTCAAGCTCGCATCCGGATTCTGCCCGGCCGAGAAATTGCGGCGGGCTGGCGTGAACGTCGCGCTCGGCACCGATGGCTGCGCGTCCAACAACGACCTCGACATGTTCGGCGAACTGCGCACGGCGGCCTTGCTGGCCAAGGGCGTGGCCAATGATGCCGCGGCCTTCGATGCGGCCTTCGTGCTGCGCGCTGCCACGCTGAACGGCGCACGCGCGATCGGTTGCGGTGACAAGATTGGTTCGATCGAGACGGGCAAGCGCGCCGATCTCACTGCCGTGCACATGGACGAAGTCGAGACCCAGCCGCTCTACAATGTGGTGTCGCAGCTGGTTTACGCCGTGTCGCGGCGTCAGGTCAGCGATGTGTGGATCAACGGGCAGCGCAAACTCGATGCTGGCGTGCTGGTCGATTTCGACCTCGCCGGCGTGCTCGACAAGGCGCGTCGTTGGGGCGAGCGGATCGCGTCGATTCGGTAGGTCTTGAAAGGCAAATCAGTCCGCAAATGAACGCAAAGAACGCAAATGAAAGCCAAACAGTTTCCGCTCTATTCGCGTTTATTTGCGTTGATTCGCGGACCTGTAGCTTTTGAGACACAAGGAACGAAGTGAACGAATCGGAATACAACGCAGATCCGGAGGAACTGGCTCGCTTTGGCAAACTTGCCGCGCGCTGGTGGGATCCGGACGGCGAGTCGCGCCCCTTGCATGACCTCAACCCCGTGCGCCTTGGCTTCGTCGCCGAGCGCGTGGCCTTGCGTGGTGCGCGGGTGGCGGACGTGGGTTGCGGCGGGGGCTTGCTGAGCGAAGCATTGGCAAAGGCTGGCGCGGAGGTGACCGCGATCGACCTCGCGCCGGAAGTCATTGAAGTGGCGCGCCTGCACCTGCACGAAACCAACGCGCCACTCACCGCACCGCTGGTCATTGATTATCGCTTGTGCGGCTCGCACGATCTCGCACTGGCGGAACCCGCGGCGTTCGACGTGGTGTGCTGCATGGAGCTGATCGAACACGTGCCCGATCCGGCGGCGCTGGTGGCGGATCTCGCGACGATGCTGAAGCCGGGCGGCAAGTTGTTCATGTCGACACTCAATCGCACGCCCGCAAGTTTCGTCACTGCAATCATCGGTGCCGAATACGTTGCGCGCCTGCTGCCGCGCGGCACGCACGACTACCGTCAGTTCCTGCGTCCATCGGAGTTGGCGGCGTTATTGCGGCACTCCGGGCTCAACTTGGACGAAGTTTCGGGGGTCGCCTATAACCCGTTCAACCGGAAGGCCCGGCTGACACGCCACACGGCGGTCAATTACCTCGTCGCCGCCAGCAGCCCCACAGCATGAAATCACTGCCGCAACCTCTGGCCGGGGTGTTTTTCGATCTTGACGGTACGCTCGTGGACTCCGCCCGTGACATGCACGCCGCGATCACCGCGCTGTGTCGCGAGCGGGGTATTGCCGTGCCCGATTTCGAACTCGTGCGCGAGACGGTTTCACGCGGTGCCCGCGCGGTGTTGCGCTGTGCGGTCGGCAACGATGAGGCAAAGGTGGATGCGGTGTTGCCACGTTTCCTCGATCTGTATGTCGCCACCGGCATGGCCAATACCCGCGCCTTCGCAGGCGTCGATGCGCTACTGCAACAACTCGAAGCGCGCGGCATCGCGTGGGGCGTCGTCAGCAACAAGGCCAGTGGCCTGGTCGCGCTGGTGATGGAGAAGCTGGGCTACGCGCAACGCGCAGCGGCCGTCGTCGGCGGCGACACCCTGCCACAGTGCAAGCCCGATCCGGAACCCGTGCTGCATGCCTGCAAGCTGGCTGGCGTTGCGCCGGCCAGCTGCGCGTATGTGGGCGATGATCCCCGCGACATCCTGGCGGGCCGCGCGGCGGGCCTGTACACGGTGGCGGCGGCCTGGGGTTACCTCGATGGTGCCGATCCGAACACGTGGCAGCCGGACGCGATTGCCGATTCGGCGGCGCAGATTGCAGGGTGGCTTGAATCCACGTGAGCGAAAACACGTTCAATGATTACCTCGCGCACTGGCGTTCCGCCAGTCACGCACGGGCGATTGCGTGGCTGTTCCTGCGCCCGGATGAGCGCGTCCGTTCTGGTGGCGTGGCTGCTCTGCAGCAGGAATGGCTGCGTGCGATCCGCGAAATCAGCGAGCCGCAAGTCGCGGCGGTGAAGCTCGGCTGGTGGCGCGAGGAAATGCAGCGCGCGGCGGCAGGCGAAGCGCGGCATCCGCTGACACAAGCACTGTTCGCCGACGCGAGGATCCGCGCCGTCCCGATGCCATATTGGACGGCGGGCGTGGATGCCGCGACGTTGGCGATCGGTGCGTCGCCCGCACGGGATATTGCCGCCGAGCGCGCCGCTGCGGCGCCGTTGGGGGCCGCATTCGCCGCGCAGGAAACCTGCGTGGCCTTTGGTGCCGGCGTGGCGAGCGACAAAGCGGCTGCAGTCTGGACGATCGGATTGCTCGTCGCCAACCTGCGGGCGCTCGCCAGTGAGGCCGGGCATGGACGCTCGCCGGTGCCCATGAACCTGCTGGCGCGGCATGGCCTGAGCCGTGAGGCCTTGCTCGAAGACAGCCCGGCGCGACGGTCGCTGCTGCGCGATTACACAGGTGAACTTCAGCGCGCGCTGGCGGATGCCGCTAAAATGGACGCTCCGCTGACGCTGTTGCGTAGCGTCCAGCTGCGTAGCGACCTGGAATCCTTGCGAGCGGCAGAGCGCGACGCCGACCCGCTGCATGGCCTGCACGAGCAGCGCAGCGGATTGCGCGATGTCTTGAAAACCTGGCGCGCCGCTCGCATTTCACGCCAGATTCCGTTTGTCGAGAAACCCGATGCAACGATCTGACCACAACACCGCAAGCCTGCCGGATGTAGCGACTGCCGTACAGCCCGCCACTGCCGGTGCGCTGGACTGGGTCGGCATGGATGGCATCGACCTGCCGGTGCGCTGCGCGGACGGGCAGGGCGGCACGCTCAGCGTGCCGGCGCGCGTTTCGGTGCAGGTGAATCTCGCCGACCCCGCGGCGCGTGGCATCCACATGTCGCGTCTGTATCTGGCGCTGGAACAAGCGCTGGGCGAACAGCCGTTGACCCCGGCCGGCCTGCATGCGCTGCTGCGCACGCTCGTCGCTTCGCACAAGGGCCTGTCGTCGCGTGCGCGCCTGCGCGTCGAATACCGGCAAATGCTGAAGCGCCGTGCCCTGGTCAGCGACAACGCCGGCTGGAAGGCGTATCCGGTGACCGTCGATGCGCAACTTCTGGACGACAGCTTCAGCGTGCGCCTGACCTGCGAGGTGGAATACTCATCGACGTGCCCGGCCTCCGCAGCGCTGGCGCGGCAACTGAACCAGCAGCGTTTCGACGAGGATTTTGCGGGCGTGCTGCCCTCGCAGCATGCAGTGCGCGACTGGCTGGGCAGCGAGCGCGGCATGGCCGCGACACCGCATGCGCAACGCAGTACCGCGCGCGTGCAAGTGCAATTGAAGCCGGGCTTCGACCTGCCGGTCGCGGATCTGGTCGACGCGATCGAACAGGCGCTGGCCACTCCGGTGCAGACTGCCGTCAAGCGCGAAGACGAACAGGCCTTCGCGAAGTTGAACGCCGAGAATCTGATGTTCTGCGAGGATGCCGTGCGCCGCATTCGCAGCGCGCTTGATCAGGATCCGCGCATTGCCGGTTACCGCATCCGCGCCGCCCACCATGAGAGCCTGCATCCGCACGATGCCGTCGCCGAAGTCAGCCAAAATCTTGGCCCAGGCGGAGAGCATTTCGGACACGGGTAAGATTGGATAACAGCGGATCGCTACAGTAAGCGCGTCGCCGCGAAACAATCCCGACGAACAGGATTCAAGAAAAAAGCCTGATCCGTATTTTTTCGCTCTTGTGCGTGCCAAAAAGCTCTTGATCTCAGCTCGCCGGCACGTCAGCGGTCGAATTCCAGCCGCATTCCCGGCGGTGTGTCCAGAAGTTTTCCAGCGCGCGCGGCGAGGTGGCCGTTGACGAAAGTCGCGGCAATTGAGGCGCGGAACGTATCGCCTTCGAACGGTGACCAGCCGCACTTCGAGTAAATCCCTTCGCGCCGCACGCTGCACGGTTTCGCCGGATCCACCAGCACGAGGTCGGCATAGCCGCCTTCGCGCAAGTAACCACGGTCGACGATGCCGAACAGCGTCGCCGGCGCATGCGCGTACGCGTCGACCAGGCGCTCCAAGGTCAACCTGTCGTCGAACACGTGCTCCAGCGCCGACTGCAAGGCGAACTGGATCAACGGAATGCCGGACGGACAGCTCGTGTACGGGTTGGCCTTTTCCGATTCCAGGTGCGGCGCGTGGTCGGTGGCGAGGATATCGAGGCGCGTGTCGACGAGACCTTGCAGCAACCCCTTGCGATCCGATGCGGCTTTCACGGCCGGATTGCATTTGAGCTTGCCGCCCAGCGTCGCGTAGTCGGCGTCGGAATAGCGCAGGAAATGCACGCAGGTTTCTGCGGTGATGCGCTTGCTGGCGATCGGACCGGGTTCGAACATCGCGACTTCATCGGCGGTGGACACGTGCAGCACGTGCAAGCGCGTGGCGAGGCGGCGCGCGGTGTCCACTGCCCACCGGGTCGATTCAACGCAGGCTTCGCGCGAACGGATTTCCGGGTGCAGCGACATCGGGATGGCATCGCCGTATTCGGCCTTGGCACGGTCGAGGTTGGCGTGGATGATGCGGCTGTCTTCCGCGTGCACCAGCACCGTCACCGGCGAGTCGCGAAACACTCCCTCCAACGCAACGGGGTCGCTGACAAACAGGTTCCCGGTCGATTCACACAGGAACACCTTCACGCCCGGCACGCGGCGCGGATCGAGCGCGCGGATTGCATCGAGATTGGCGTTGCCGGCGCCGAAGTAGAACGCGAAATTGGCAACCGAGTTGTGCGCAGCGATTGCGTACTTGTCTTCCAGCAACGCGTGGGTCAGTGTCGCCGGCTTGGTATTCGGCATCTCGAAGAAGCTGGTGATGCCGCCCGCGACCGCTGCGCGCGATTCCGAGGCGATGTCGGCCTTGGCGGTGTAGCCCGGTTCGCGAAAATGCACGTGGTCGTCGATCATGCCCGGGAGCAGCCACAGGCCCGCGGCATCGAAAACCTGCTCGTCGGCACGGTTCGCAAGGCCAGCACCGATTTCCTCGATGCGCTCGCCGCAGATGCGCAGGTCGGCATGGAAACGCCGGCCTTCGTTGACGAGTTCGGCGTTGCGGATCAGCCAATGGGACATGCGCGGTTCCTGCGGGCGGGTGTAGGCAAGTGGGTTGTTGAAAGAGTGCTGTCCTGCACTTTTTCAACGCGCCGAGTCCGGCACATGTCCGGACCCGGCTTCGCGGATCAAGCGCTTATGGCGCTTGATCCGCGGCGGGTCATCCGTGACCCGCGCCAGCAGGGTGTTTTCAACACCCTGCAAGTGCAACAGTTTATTCGACGTCGTCGCCATGCCGGCAGCGTCGCAGCGTGAAATGGCCGGGCACGGGATCCATGCCGCCTTCGCACAACGGCTGGCAGCGCAGGATACGCCATAGCGTGAGCACGCTGCCCCGAAATGGACCGAAGCGCGCGATTGCAA
Source organism: Rhodanobacter sp. (assembly GCA_022730295.1). Lineage (GTDB taxonomy): Bacteria > Pseudomonadota > Gammaproteobacteria > Xanthomonadales > Rhodanobacteraceae > 66-474. The sequence goes on from DZCM01000019.1 coordinate 28,487, forward strand.
TACGTGCATAAGTCGAGCAACTCGGGTAAAAACGACAGCGCGCACCGAGCAGGGGGCTCAGCAGGCGCTTGTAGGCGGCAATCAGGAAAAGCAGGATGCGGGTCAAGACAGGCAGGTCGTGTGTGGGAGGGCGGGTTCGCTTCGGGGCGGCAAAATTGGTTGCCCGGGCGGGGTGACTACGCTATAACACGCGGTCGCATCTCCACAATATCGAGTGCACAGGACATGGCAAAAGCGAAGCGCGCCGCCGCCAAGAGCGGTGGCAAGAAAGCCAAGCCCGCGGCCAAACCCGCGAAGGCCAAATCCGCGAAGACTGCGACTACGAAGGTAGTCCGCAAGCCCGCGGCCAAAGTCAAGCCCAAGGCCAAGCCCAAGGCCAAGCCCAAGCCCAAGGCTGCCGCCATGCCCGCGCGCAAGCCTGCGGCGAAGGCTGCCAAGACCTCCCGTGCAAAACATCCCACCAAGACAAACAAGCCAGCAAAAGGTACGGTCAAGCCGGTGAAGAAACCGAATACGAAGAAAGTCACGAAAGTCGCGGCCAAGAAGCCGGTAGCAGCGCCCAAGCCGCCGAAGCGCGCGCCTGTCGCCAAGGGTTCAAAGCACGTTGCGGTGGCGACACCGGTGCCAGCTGCGGTGAAATCCGGGCATGGCCATGCAACGGTATCCAGCCATGGCGCGCCGCACGTGGCGCACCAGCCGGTACGCAAGCCGGCCCACGTCCGGCCAGTCGGTGGCGTTGCCGCGCGCCTCAGCGTCGCCGCTGGCGGTGACGAGCAGACCATCACCAAGGAAGATGGCCGCTACGCGCTGCCGGCGACGGTCAACATCGATTTGCCGAAGGGCTACAAACCCGGCGGCAAAGAGGAATACATGAATCCGAAGCAGCTGGCGTACTTCCGCCAGAAGCTGAAGAAGTGGCGCGACCAGTTGGTCGAGGAGTCGCGCCAGACCATGGAAAACCTGCGCGAGGAAGTGCGCGATGTCGGCGACGATGCCGAGCGCGCCACGCGTGAAACCGAGAACTCGCTGGAGCTGCGCACCCGCGACCGCTACCGCAAGCTGATCTCCAAGATCGAGAAAGCCTTGCGCAAGATCGAGGAAGGCCGCTACGGCTATTGCGAGGAAACCGACGAGGAAATCGGCATCGATCGCCTCGAGGCGCGTCCGATCGCCACCCTGTCGCTGGATGCGCAGGAGCGCCGCGAGCATCTGCAGAAGCAGATGGGCGATTGAGGATGACGCTGCCCTCGCCGGTTGGAAGCGCCGCGATCCATGGCTGAGCGCTCCGTGCTGCTGGTGCGAAGCGCCGGGTGAGGGTGCGAGGTCGCGCGATGGTCGCCGTGCCTTTTCCCGCGCGCCGTACTTGCGCCATCCCCTGCGCTCGCGCTGCGGGCCGCCTGTGGCATCAGCCAGCCATTCTGCGAAGCATGTGATCCATGACCTTGCCGTGTTCGCGCTGCGGGCTGAACATGATTATTTCGGCCGCCTGGCCGACTTTGACCGTATGTCCGGGCGGCCAATAAAACAGGTCGCCGGCCCTTGTCGACTCGCTGGTTGCGTCGGCATAGGTGACGGTGAGTTCGCCTTGCAGTACGTAACCCCAGTGCGGGCATTGGCACAGATCGCTTTCCAGACCCTGGAGCAGGGGGGCGATATCGGTACCCGTGCCGAGTGAAAAGTACTCGCCGCTGATCTTGCCGAAGCCGGAGGCGTCGCCAAAATCCGTCTGCTGGCGGGCTACCGCGCCCGGCACATCGATCCGTGCAGGAATGTCTTGTCTGGCAATGCGCATCGGAATGCCTCCTTCGCTGGGAAAAATCGGTGCCGCGGCCTGTTGCCGGGGGGCGTCAGCGCCGCGTCGCTGCAATATCCAGCAACTCGCCGCTCGTGATGGTCAGCACGCCGTCGCGCAATTCGCCGTTGCCGGCAAAGATCTTTTCCAGGCTGTCGCGCAGTTCCTGCTGCCGCTGCGAATCGATGCTGTCGAAGGCCTTCTTGGCCGGGCCGAACTGGCTGCGAAACAGACCGACCAGTTCGGCGGCGTCGAACGGGTAGTGCCACTGCGAATAAATCCTGCGGCGGCATTGGATATCGGTAAAGTCCCTGGACAGGCGCTGCCGCACAGCGGCTTCGTCGCCCCACAGCACGGGCGAGGCCAGTCCGGGCGGGGGCGGCGCGAAACCTGCCACGCATTTGAACATCTGTCCGGGCATGCTGGCGGCGGTCCAGTTGGCCATGCGCAGCGTGCCGCCGGGTTTCAGCACGCGGGCGAATTCGGCGGCGACGACTTCCGGACGCGGCGCGAACATGGCGCCGATCAGGGAAATGACGACATCGAAACTGGCGTCGGCATAGGGCAGGTTTTCCGCATCGCCGACATCGAAGCGCACCTCCACGCTCAATTCCCGCGCGCGTCGGCGGGCATGCTCGATGAGGTTCTCGGCGAGGTCGATGGCAGTGACCCGGGCACCCATGCGGGCGGCGGGTATGGCGGTCTGGCCGGAGCCGCAGCCCACATCCAGCAGGGCCTGGCCGCGCCCGATGTGCCAGTCATCGAGGATGTCGATGGCGCCGGCTTCCATGTATTGGCTGAAACTGGCGTAATCGCCGTCTTCCCAGGTGGCTTTCTGTCTGGCCTTGATGGCCGCCCAGTCGACGGTGGATGGCGGGTTGGGTGCGGACGCGGCAGTCACGACGTTTGGCCCAAGGTGCGGACAAACACAAGTCTGGACCCGCCGTGCCACCGCAGCAAGTACAACGTTTGTAGCGTTGTCGGCGCGGAGCGGCCGTTCATGATGCTTTCCGATTCAGCCGCTTGGCCCCGGCCGGCGCGGCGGCAGCAGGGCGGCCGTGGCCGATGGGATCCGTTCAGGTATCAAATTTGTAGTGGAATCGGGCGGGCCGGACGTTTATCGTGCGCACAGAGGTGCCCATGATGGAGACCCTGAAAGGTTATGGACAATTCTGTCCAATCGCCAAGGCGTCGGAAGTGCTGGGGGAACGCTGGACCCATCTCGTCATCCGCGAGTTGGCGGCAGGCAGCGAGTCGTTCAACGATCTGCACAGGGGCGTGCCATTGATGTCGCCGTCCCTGCTTTCCAAGCGGCTCAAGTCGCTGGAAGGCCACCGGCTGATCCAGCGCCGGGAGGCTGATGGGCGCGTCAGTTACAAGCTCACCCGAGCCGGCGAGGAACTGGTGCCGATCATTTTCCAGCTCGGTGTCTGGGGACAACGCTGGGTGCGCAGCGATCTTTCTGCCAACGATCTGGATCCGGCGCTGCTGATCTGGGACATGCATCGCACCCTGGACGCGACGTTTTTCGGGGACGGGCGCACGGTGATCCGCGTCGAGTTCACCGACCAGGCGGCGCGTTACCGGCGCTGGTGGCTGGTGATCCGGGATGGCGATGTCGACGTCTGCCTGAAGGATCCCGGATTCGACGTCGACCTGTCGCTCACGACCGATCTGCGTACCCTGACCGCGGTCTGGATGGGGGGTATCAGCATCACGCATGCGATACGGGAGCGCCGGGTGGCGGTGGACGGGGTTTCCCGCTTGCGGAAAGGCATCGCCGTCTGGCTGGGTTCGAGCTATTTTGCTGATGTGAGGCCGGCGCACGCGGCGCCGGTTTGAGGCGCGGCGGAGCCTGGACCAGCTCGCGTTGCGGTTCTGCGGCGTCGTGCGCGCTTGCCGTCGCCCGTTTCCGGGCGCATGAAATTGCGTGTCGGCGCTTGATCCCGCGCCGCGCCGCCTCCATTCTCGGTGCATCGCCCGCCTTGCGGGTCCAACGCAATGCCCATGCAAGACACCGACATGCCGACCGAAAATCCCGAAACCATGACTGCCACCGTTGAGCTGCCCGCGTTGCCGCTGCGTGACGTGGTGGTGTATCCGCACATGGTGATTCCGCTGTTCGTCGGCCGCGAGAAGTCGATGAAGGCGCTGGAAACCGCTATGGAAGGCGATCGCCGCGTGATGCTGGTTGCGCAACTGCAGCCCGAAACGGATGACCCCGGCGAGGCCGATCTGCACCAGGTCGGGTGTGTCGGAACCTTGCTGCAGTTGATCAAGCTGCCGGACGGTACGGTCAAGGTGCTGGTGGAAGGTCAGTCGCGGGCGCGGATGCTCGGTTGTGTCGAGATCGACGGCATGTTGCGCGCCAGCGTGGCCAGCGTGGATCCGGTGTACGACCGCCCGGCCGCTGAGCTGGAAACCGCGGCACGCATGCTGGTGGGCCTGTTCGAGCAACTGGTGCGGCAAAGCCGCAAGTTGCCGCCGGAAGTGCTCACGGGCTTGTCCGGCATCGATGACCTGTCGCGCCTCGCCGATTCGGTCGCCGCGCATTTGTCCGTACGCCTGTCGGACAAGCAGAAGGTGCTGGACACCATCGCGGTCGGTGCGCGCACGGAAATGCTGATCGGCCTGGTCGAAAGTGAACTCGACCTTCAACAGGTCGAGAAGCGCATCCGCGGACGCATCAAGACGCAGATGGAAAAGAGCCAGCGCGAGTATTACCTCAACGAACAGATGAAGGCGATCCAGAAGGAACTGGGCGACATCGAGGAGGGCGGCAACGAGATCGACGCGCTGGCCAAGAAGATTGCCGGCGCGGGCATGCCCAAGCCGGTGCTGGCCAAGGCCAAGGCCGAGTTCAACAAGTTGAAGCAGATGCCGCCGATGTCGGCGGAAGCCACCGTGGTGCGCAATTACCTCGACTGGCTGACCGGCGTGCCGTGGAAGAAGCGCAGCAAGGTGCGCAAGGACCTGCGC
>DZCM01000088.1 GCA_022730295.1 Rhodanobacter sp.
CGGTCACCGCAGCTTCCATCGCTGCGAGAATGGGCTGCATGGCGGGTTCAACAAACACCTCGTCCAAGCTCGATTCTCCCCTTGCCGTCCCAACCCCGCGGCCGCCAAGCATAAGGCATGTCGGGCCGGCAGATCGCATTGCCGTGCATGCAATGCTTGGGCGATGTCACGCGTGAAGGGTAGCCGCGAACGTCGATGACCTTCCGCAACGGGGGGCGACAAGGGACCACAGGCTCAGGCCCGGTAAAAATCCTGCATCGGGTAGCGGCGCGCATACAACGCGAACGCCAGCGCCGCGAACGCCGCGAATGCGGCGAAGAAAAACATCAGGAAGGCGTTCTCGCTGACGCCACTGGCAGCGATCCAGCCGGTGACGGTGTTATTGCGAACGCCGGCATCGGCGACCAGCACCCACAGGTTGCCGAAGGTGACGGCGAGCATCCAGAAACTCATGATCGAGCCCTTCATCGAGGGTGGTGCCTGGCTGTAGGCAAACTCGAGGCCGGTCGCCGACACCAGTACTTCGCCGAGGGTCAGCAGCGCATAAGGCAGGATCTGCCATGCAATCGATACGGCTTCGCCGCCGTCGAGCCGGAGCTGCAGCGCGCCGGCCGCTACCCACGCCAATGCCGCCAGCGCGATCCCGGTGCCCATCCTTCGCAATGCGGTGGGTTCAACGCCCAGCCGGCGCATCAGTGGAAACAGCACGGCGTTGTTGAGCGGAATCAGGATCAGCACCAGCAGCGGGTTCAGTGCCTGCATCTGCGCCTCATGGAACCATGCCGGCTTGGTCATCTGCGCGCCTTGCAACACCCAGGTCGAGGCCTTCTGGTCGAACAGTGACCAGAACGGCGTGACCAGCGCGAACACCACCAGCACCCGCAGTACGTCGCGCACGCCGTCGACGGCTTCGTCGGGGTGCGCGCCACGCGCGCGCTCAAGTTGGAGCGCCGTGCCGATGCCGCCGAACACCAGCAGCGTGCCCAGCGCGAGGCAGGCGCCGATCACGAAGCCAAGATGCGGTATCGCCGCGAGCGACAACAGTGCCAGCACCAGCCCGAAGCCGGTGATCCACAGCCCCGGCCTTGATTGGCCCGGTCTGCGCGCGCGCAAGGCGGTGCGTGCGACGCGCAACAACGAGTGTGGATTGGGTGGCGCCGGCTTGACGTTCACATAGCGCTTGCGACCGAGCCAGAACACCCACAACGCAATCGCCATCAACGCGCCGGGAATCCCGAAGGCGATGGCGGGGCCAAACCCACGCAGGAAGATCGGCATCAGCAACGAGGCAAAGAACGAACCGAAGTTGATGATCCAGTAGAACGCGTCGTATACCAATTTCGCGCGATGCTTGTTGCTCGAATCGAATTGGTCGCCGACGAACGCCGACACCAGCGGCTTGATGCCGCCCGAGCCGAGCGCGATCAGGAACAGGCCCGCGTAGAACCCGCTGCGGTTGTCGTCGAACAGCGCCAGGCACGCATGGCCCGCCACGTACACCATCGACAACCACAGCACCGTGCGGTACTTGCCCCAGAAGCGATCGGCGATCCAGCCGCCCAGCAGCGGGAAGAAATACACCCCGATCACGAAGGTGTGGAAGACATCCTTGGCCGCGAGTCCACGTTCGCCCAGCGGCAGGTACAACAGCAACGTCGACACCAGGAATGGCGTCAGGATGTTGCGCATGCCGTAGAAACTGAAGCGCTCGCAACCCTCGGTCGCGATGATGTAAGGAATTTGCCGCGGCAGCGCGACTCGCAGTTGGCGGGAATCGGGGGCGGTGGCGGCGGTCGTCGTCATCGTCGGATGCGGCAACGGGGGTGTGCGGCCAAGCGTAGTGCCTCATGCGCAGGCGTGCAGCAGAAGCGTACGCTCAATCCGCCGATGCGGTTGAACGGAGCTTTTGCAGCGCCACCGGAATCAGCGCCAGCAGCGCCAGGCCCAGCAGCGGCAGCCAGATGTACGGTTCGAGGATGAGGTGCGGCGTCACGCCCTTGCCGGCCGCGATGGACAGGCCAACGCCTGCACCGATCGCGGTTTCGAACACCAGCATCACCAGTCCACCCAGCGCGGTGGCGAGCGTGAACAGCCACACCGGGCAACGCAGCCACGCCAGCGCCACCGTGACGCCGCCGAACGGAAACAGCGGCACGAAGCGCAGGAACAGCGTGTAGGAAACGGGGTTGCGCTGGTAGCCCTGGCGCACCTTTTCCACGAACTTCGGTGGCGGGCGCTTGCCTGCGCCGAAGGCGTGGCGCGCCGCGTAGAACAACAGCAGTGAACCGAGGATTTCGCCGGCCAGCGACAGGCCAATCGCCTTGCCCATGCCGAACAACATGCCGCCCGCAATGATGATGAATAGTGGCCCCGGCATCGCGGTCGCGACCGACAGGGTGAGCACCACAACGAAGATTCCGTAGGCGAGCCACGGATGTGCCGCGATGTCGCGTGCCCAATTGGCCTGCTCGGCGAGGATGTGGCTAGGGGTCAGGTTTTGCAGCACGCCGCTCGCACCCACTGCAATGCCGATCGCGACCAGGATCAGCAAAGGCAGGAAGGCGCGCAAACGGCTCATGCTCGGGGGACAGGACAGGACGAATTGCCTGCAAGCATAGCCGGTCGTGCGCGATCGCGCGAAACGATACGGTTCACTATTGACCTGGATCAGTACTTCGCGCTGCCCGATTTGGCGTAGGCCGCGAGCACGTTGCACGCCGATGCCCGCTGCAGGTCGCGAGCCACGCGGATGCCTCGTTGTTGCAGTTCTCCGATCCAGTCTGCGGGCAGCGGGCCTTCGTCAAATCCGGCGAGCATTTCGGTGTCCTCGGCACGCGCGCCGATCAGGAGTTCGTCGATTCCCGCCCACACGATCGCGCCGTAACACTGACAGCAGGGTTGGGCGCTGGTGGCCAGCGTGTAGCGACGGCCACTGCCGTTCAAGCGCGCCCGTCCGAGCTTTTGCTGGGCGCCGACCAGGGCGACGATTTCCGCGTGTGCCAGTGACGATTGCAGTACCTCCACGCGATTGACCCCCACTGAAATCAATCCGCCGGCGTCATCGAATACCGCCGCACCGAATGGACCGCCGGTGGCGTGTTCGACATTGCGGCGCGCGAGTTCGATGGCGAGCGATATTTGCGCGTCATCATCGCGATAGCTGCGATCGAAGTCGTGGCGGGCGGCCAGCCAGTCCGGCAGAACCGGTTCGCGAATCGTCGGTGTGCGGCGCATGCCGGCACGGTACCACGCGGACGCCTTCGCGACTGCTGCGCAGAATTCAACCGGGCGGCTTCAACCAGCTGTCGCGCAGCGTCACCGTGCGATTGAACACCGGATGTTCACGTGTGTGATCGTGGCGATCGGCCACGAAGTAGCCGGTGCGCTCGAACTGGAAGTGTTGTTCGGGCGCGGCATCACGCAGTGACGGTTCGATGAATGCGCGAATCACGTGGCGCGATTCCGGATTCAGATGATCGCGGAAGGTCTTGCCGCCGGCGTCATTTTCAGGATCCATGGCCTGGAACAGGCGGTCGTACAGGCGTACTTCGGCCTCGAAGGCATGCTTCGCGCTGACCCAGTGGATCGTGCCCTTGATCTTGCGATCGGCGCCGGGCAGGCCATGGCGCGATTCCGGGTCGAGCGTGCCGTGCAGTTCGGTGACATTGCCGCCGGCGTCCTTGATGACCTTGTCGCAACGCACGATGCCGACGCCGCGCAGGCGTACTTCGCCGCCGGGCACGAGGCGTTTGAACCCCTTCGGCGGCACTTCGGCGAAATCCTCGCGCTCGATCCACACTTCGCGCGCGAAGGGGACGGCGCGCGTGCCGAAAGATTCATCCTTCGGGTGGTTTGCGAAGGTCAGGACGTCGGCATGGTCATCCGGCAGGTTGGTGATGACCAGTTTCAATGGATCAAGCACGGCCATCCGGCGCGGCGCGCGGGCGTCGAGATCCTCGCGCACGCAGGCTTCCAGCACGGCGACGTCGATCACGCTGTTCTGCTTGGAGAGCCCTGCGCGTTCCCAGAACGTCCGGATCGCGGCGGCCGTGAAACCGCGTCGGCGCGCGCCCGTCAGCGTCGGCATGCGCGGGTCGTCCCAGCCGTCGACGAGTTTGTCGTTGACGAGTTCAAGCAGCTTGCGCTTGCTCATCACCGTGTAGGAAAGGTTGCCGCGCGCGAACTCGATCTGGCGCGGTGCGGACGGCGCCGTCGGCAGGCCCATGTCGACCAGCGGCTGCCACAGCTGCGGATGATTGGGCAGGTCGACATGGTCCACGCACCAGTCATACAGCGGGCGATGATCCTCGAATTCCAGCGTGCAGAAGGAATGGGTGATGCCTTCCAGCGCGTCGGAAATGGAATGTGCGAAGTCGTACATGGGGTAGATCGGCCAGGCGTCACCCGTGTTCTGGTGCGCGACCTTGCGGATCCGGTACAGCGCCGGGTCGCGCAGATTGATGTTGCCGGAAGCCATGTCGATCTTCGCGCGCAGGGTCTTGGCGCCCTCGGCGAATTCGCCGGCGCGCATGCGCCTGAACAGGTCCAGATTTTCCTCGACGGAGCGCGAGCGGTGCGGCGAGTCGCGGCCCGGCTCGGTCAGCGTACCGCGATAGGCGCGGACTTCGTCGGCATTCAAGTCGTCGACGTAGGCTTTGCCATCCTCGATCAACTTGCACGCCGCGCGATAGAACACCTCGAAATAATCCGACGCGTGGCGCAGCTCGCTCCATTCGAAGCCCAGCCATTGCACGTTGTCCTTGATGCCTTCGACGAAGGCTGGGTCTTCCTTGCCGGGGTTGGTGTCGTCGAGGCGCAGGTTGCAGGTGCCGCCGAATTCGCGGGCGATGCCGAAATCGAGGCAGATCGCCTTGGCGTGACCGAGGTGCAGGTGCCCGTTCGGTTCCGGTGGAAAGCGCGTGGCCACGCGGCCGCCATGCTTGCCGGAGGCCTGGTCGGCCAGCACGATCTGACGGATGAAGTTGGTGACGACGGGGGCTGTTTCGGTTCCCATGAACAGTTCCGCAAATGACAAATCGGAGAGTGTAGCGACGCGCAGCCGAGATCGGCTGCGGAAGATCTGACGTTGCTCGTCATCCCGGAATCGCGAAGCGATATCCGGGGCCCAGCGTCTTTAGTTCGTCGCATCATGGAAAGCCACTGGGCCCGGGCTTTCGCGGGATCGTACGGTGGGGTTGATCATGGGGTTTCTGGTGGCGCTTGCCCGGGCCGCCCAATGGCGCTAGCGTGAGGCCATGCAAGTGGTCTACCACGCCGAAAACATCGTCGACGCGCATCTGGTCAAGGATGCCCTCGACCACGCCGGCATCCCGTGTTTCATCAATGGCGAATTCCTCACTGGCGGGATCGGCCAATTGCCGGCGCGCGATTTCCTGACCGTCAGCGTGCCGGACAATTTCGTCGATGAGGCCGGCCAGGTGGTGCGTGAAGTCGAAGCGATGCTGCATGCGCCGGTCGCGGATGGCGGCCAGGCTGCGTCCGCGCCGCAAGGCGAGGGCGACGTCGTGCCGCCGCTTGACCTGTGGCCGCGGCCCGCGTGACGACGGTCATCCCGATTGTCGCGATTGCGAACGATCTGCGCGCGCGACTGGCGGCCCGTATTCGCGACGTGCCGGATTTTCCGAAGCCCGGCGTGCTGTTCAAGGACATCACGCCCGTGCTGGCCGACGCACGCACGTTTGCCGAATGCGTGGATGCACTGGCAGCGCCGTGGCGTGAGCAGCGCATCGAGGCGGTATGCGGCATCGAATCGCGCGGCTTCATTTTCGGCGCGGCGCTGGCGCGCGTGCTGGGCGTGGGCTTCGTGCCGCTGCGCAAGGCCGGCAAGCTGCCCGCGGCGACCGTGGGTGTGGATTTCGAGCTGGAATACGGCATGGCCCGGCTGGAGGTGCATGCGCATGCGCTGGGGCCCAATGTGCGAACCCTGATCGTTGATGACGTGCTGGCGACCGGCGGGACGCTTGCAGCGGCGTACAAGCTGGTCGCGATGCTGGGTGCGCAAGTGCTGGGCGCCGCGGTCGTGATCGAGCTGGATTTCCTGCATGGCCGTGCGTGCTGGCCTTCCGAGGTGCCGCTGCACGCGTTGCTGCATTATTGAAAAGACTTCGCCACGCAGCACATGGTTGCACGTGGATTGCGCGTAATCCGCTTTGATCCGCTTTCATCCGGGCCACTTTGGTGACTGTCACCTCACCCCGGGCTGGTGACCTGCCGTATGCTTGGCCGCTCGGCCAGCACCACGTCGACATGAAACGGCTGGCCGGCCCGCAGGCCCGAGACTTGCACCTTGCTGCCGGGGACCGATTCAGCCTCGCGGGTGCGCAGGTCGGTCGAGTCGATGATCGGGTGCTTGCCGATCGACAGCAGTACGTCGCCCGGCTGCAGGCCGGCCCGCGCCGCCGGGCCGCCGGGATAGACGTCCACCACGGTCGCGCCGCGCGCCGCCGCCGGCAACCCTGAATCGGCCGCCACCACCACGTTGCTGACATCCACCCCCAGCCAGCCACGCACCACCTTGCCGTGCTCGACGATTTGTTCGAGCACGCGTTTCGCGGTGCGCACCGGGATCGCGAAACCGATGCCTTGCGCGCCGACGTCGCGGTTCAGCATCGCCGTGTTGATGCCGACCAATTGCCCGTCGGCGTTGACCAAGGCCCCGCCCGAGTTGCCGGAATTGATGGCCGCGTCGGTCTGGATGAAATCCTCGTACGGTGAGAGGCTGAGCTGCCGCCCGAGCGCGCTGACGATGCCCATGGTCACGGTCTGGCCGATGCCGAAGGGGTTGCCGATCGCCAATACCACGTCGCCGACCCGCGGCGGTTTGGCGTCCACCTGGATCGTGGGCAGGGTGCCGGCGTCGATCTTCAGCACAGCGAGGTCGGTATCGGGATCGGTGCCGACCAGTTGTGCGTGCGCGACCCGGCCGTCGTGCAGCATCACCTGGATATCGTCGGCACCGGAAATCACGTGATTGTTGGTGAGGATGTAGCCATCGGCGGTGAAAATCACGCCCGAGCCCAGGCTTTGCTCGCGGCGTTTCAGCGGCAGGATGTTGCCGCCGAGCAGCCGCTGCAGCACCGGGTCGCGGAAAATCTGGACTTGCCGCTCGGTGATGATCTTGTTGGCGTAGATGTTTACCACGGCCGGCGCTGCCCGTGCGACCGCGTCGGCGTAGGAAACGGGCCCCGTCACCGCCGGGGTGGCGGTGGCGGCAGAATCGGCCGCCACGGCGGGGCCGGTGGCCGGCGTACCACCGCGAAGATGCAGGCCAGCCTTCGGCCAGACCAGCGAGATCAGGAACGCCAAGGCGAGGCCCGCGATCACGAATTGCAGGACGAACAGCAGTGGGCGAAGCTTGCGGGCCATGGGGATTGCCGCCGCGGGCGGCGCCGTCGATGATTGTGCGCTGCGAAAGCGAACGCTAAACTAACACGATTTTTGGGGCTGACGCATGGCAAGGATGCGGCCGCTCGCTGGCCGGTTCCCGGGCCGTACCGCTCGGACCAACGCATCCACGGCACAGTTCCCGGACTGTAATCACCGAAGCGCGGAGAGGCAGATGGCGGACGAAAGCATCAACAAGGGGCGACGCAGATTCCTGACCGCATCCACCGCCGTGATCGGCGGTGCTGGCCTCATCATCACGGCGATCCCGTTCGTGGAAACCTGGCTTCCGAGCGCACGCGCCGAGGCGGCCGGGGCACCGGTCACGGTGGGCATCGGCAAGATCGAGCCGGGCCAGATGGTCCGTTACGGCTGGCAAAGCCAGCCGGTGTTCGTGGTCAACCGCACGCCCGAACAGTTGCAGTGGTTGCCCAAGCAGGATCCGCGCCTGCGCGACCCGGCTTCGAAGGAACCGCAGCAGCCGGCGTATTGCCAGAACGCCACCCGTTCGATCAAACCGGAATGGATGGTGCTGATCGGTATCTGCACCCACTTGGGTTGCGTGCCCGACTTCAAGGGCGAAGTGAGGCCCGAACCGTTCGATCCCGACTGGAAGGGTGGTTTCTACTGCCCCTGCCACCACTCGCGCTACGACCTCGCCGCGCGCGTGTATCAGGGCGTGCCGGCGCCGCTCAACATGGTGGTGCCGCCCTACCACTTCGTCGATGACACCCACATCCAGATCGGCGTCGGTCCGAAAGGAGCCGCGTAATGCGCGCACTCACGCAGTGGTTCAACGATCGCGCCCCCGGCGTCGGGGAAGCCTACAAGAAACACATGACGGAGTATTACGCTCCGAAAAATTTCAATGTGATGTACTACTTCGGTTCGCTGGCGATGCTGATACTGGTGAACCAGATCGTCACGGGCATCTTCCTGACGATGTTCTACACCCCGACCGCGGCCGGCGCGTTCGATTCGGTGCAGTACATCATGCGCGACGTGCATTGGGGCTGGCTGGTGCGCTACATGCACGTCACCGGCGCCTCGATGTTCTTCATCGTGATTTACCTGCACATGTTCCGCGGTCTCATGTACGGCTCGTACAAGAAGCCGCGCGAGCTGGTGTGGCTGCTCGGCATGTTCATCTTCCTCGCGCTGATGGCCGAAGCCTTCATGGGCTACGTGCTGCCGTGGGGCAACATGTCGTTCTGGGGCGCCAAGG
>DZCM01000089.1 GCA_022730295.1 Rhodanobacter sp.
GCGAGGTCGGCGATGGTGAAGGCGGGTATCTGCGCGGGGATGTAGCTGTTGCCGCTGCCGAACGGCGCATTGGAATCCTGCCAGTACTGCGCTGCCGATGACACCACGCTCAGCCCGACCTTGACGCGCTGGTCGATGCGCCAGTTGATGCCGGCCTTGGCGAGGTAGCGCGGTGCATAGGCGGGGATCTTGCCGATCTGGCCGGGGATCACGCTGCGGGTGAAGCGCGCATTGAGCAGGCTCAGGTTCGCGAACGCGTCGAGATGCTGGCCCCGGTTGGCCAGCGGCGTGTCGGCGAAGAAGTCGTAGTCGATTTCGCCCTCGAAACCGCGGTTGCGGGTGTCGCCGCTGTTGACCTCGATGACGTCGGTGGCATTGATGTGTTGCGCTTCGATGCGGTTCTTGAAGTCGATCCAGAACACGCTGACGTCGTAGTAAAGGCCGGTCACGGGTACGCCGTGCACGCCGGCCTCCCATGAAATCGCGGTCTGCGGGTTGGGCGCGTTGCCCGGAATGACGTTGGCGAACGGCGAGGCCATGTCGAGGTAGCGCAGCGGCCGCCAGCCCTTCGAGACGTTCAAATAGGTTTCGTTGCCGTGCCCGAAGTCGTTGCCGATGCCGAGTCCGAACAGCGGCACCATGCGCGTGTCGGATTCGTTTATCAACGGGCGCGACAGGAACGGCGGCCGCACGCTTTCGCTGACCGCGACGCGTTCCTTCTCGAGACGGATCGACGGCACGATGTGGATCTCGTGCGGCAGGCGGAACACGTTCTCGGCGAATATCGAGTAATAGTCCGATTGGCGCCGCTGGTCGAGGCGCGGCACGCCGTCGCGCGCGTGACGGTCCACGTACAAATCGGAAAACGTCCATTGCCGCCACGGGTCGTTGCCATGGAATGCCACGGCACCGGCGGTGAACGCGTTGCCGTGGCCCCACTGCTTGCGCACGCGCAGATCCAAACCCTGGGTGCGGTATTGTTCGTCCTGCAGCGTGGTGGAGGATGGCGGTGGTTGCGGCGGCAGCGCGCCATTGGCGCCGCGGTTGTCCTGGGCCTGGTAGGTCGCCCACAACTTGCCGATGAACAGCCAGCCGTTGCCCCATTGCTGCTGGTGGCCGAGCACGATCTGGTAGCGATCCACCCAGTCGCGGTTCCACGGTGTCGGCGTGGCGCGCGGGTCGGCCTGCCATTGCGGGTAACTCAGGCGGCCCGGATCGCCCGAGTCGGCATCGATCGCGTGGATGTCCAGCCACGAATACTGCTTCGCATCGGGCCGGTATTCCACGTACAGATCGGCCTGGCGCATCTGCGATTGCGCGTTCGGGCGGGTGCCGTCGCTGCGCACGTAGCCGGCATCGGCGCGGTACGTCCATTTGCCGGCGCTGCCTTGCACCGCGTTGTAGGTCGAATACAGGCCATTGCCACCGATCACCTGTTCGGTGCTGGCCGAGAACGGCGCGCCGGGCCTCGGCCGTTTCGAGACGAGATTGATCACCGGCGCAGGTTCTGGTCCGTACAGCAGGCTGGAACCGCCGCGGATCAACTGGATCTCGGAGAGACTTTGCGACAGCGGCATCGCGTACAGCGTCGGGAAGCCGATCCAGTCCGATTCCAGCGGAATGCCGTCCTGCATCACCAGCACGTATTCCGATTCCTGCGGGTTGCCGAGGCCGCGGTAACTCAGGTTGAACTGGGTCGGCGTGGGCTGCTGCGAGACGACCACGCCGGGGGAATGCGCCAGCAACTGCTGCAGGTTGTTGCCGATCACCGTGGGTTGCGCGTCGAGGTGCGTCACCGTGGTCTTTTTGGTCACGGTGATCTCGGTGCCCGCGACTTCCGGCATCTGATGTTTCAGCTTGGCCTTGACGTATTTGCGCCAGTCGTAAAGTTTTTTCCCCTTGACGTTGATGGTCGGCAAGGTTTGCGTGTTGGCGCCGCTGGCATCGCCGGTGGTTTGCGCGGTGGCGCTACCGGCGGCAAGTGCCAGTGCTATCGCGAACGCGATCGTGGTATTGCGTGGGGTCGGCATCGGATGTTCCGGTGGTCCTTCTAGGATGCAAATGATCTGCGTTTCCAGCAAATGACGCCAGGCCATGCGGTTACCCGCGACAACCGCAACGGACGGCGCCGTCAAACCGGGAACGCAGGGCAGAAAACGGCCCGCACGCGTCGGAAGCGTGCGGGCCGCAGGGTACGGCAGGGGCGCTCAGTCGTTCGCCAGCAACTTTGGATCGCCGACCGTGACCGGCTCGCCGAGCGGCAAGGGTTTCGCACCGGCCTGTTTTGCCTGCGCGTTGAACTTTTCCACGGCCTGACGCAGGCTGCCGTTGAACTCGTCGAGCAATGGCGGCAGTTGCGCTGCCATCTGTGCGATGTAGCGTTGCTGCTCGGCGTTCGGCGCCTGGTTCGGACCCATTTGGCCGGCCAGCCCGTAGAGGCCGAGGAACTTCATGCCCCAGGGCGGGATGAAGTGCAGGTCGTCTTCCGGCACCTTGTACTGCACGTGCGGGTTGTAGAGATTTCCGGCGAAGTCGCCAAGTTGCTGCTTGAGTGCCGCCGCGCTTGCGTGCAGGGCCGCTTGCCTGCTGCCCGCGGGCGAGCTTGACGTCGAGGCCAGCAGTTGGTCGAGGGCAGCCGTCATGTCGTGCGTCCGCCCGATCATGGCGATCGTTGCCGCTACTTCGTCACGCATTTTCATGCTGCTGTCGAAGGCCGCTTGTTGCGTGGCCATCGGTGTGTCGACGCGCGGATCGCCGGCGATCTGCAGCATGACCTTGCCGCTGTGGCCGTTGGCCGTGACGATGGCCTGGTAGGTGCCCGGCAAGGCGAGCGGTCCGTTCGGCGCGTGATTTTCATGCGCTGCCGGCGGGCGCATCGACTTGGGCATCCTGACCCCGGCGTAGTGCATGTTCCAGGACACGTCGTTGATGCCGGCCTTGCCGGGGCCGCGGAAACGGGCGACGGTTTTCCCGGTGCTGTCGGTGATGGCGATCGTGACCGGATTGCAGGCCTTGAACGGCGGCTTGTGTGCCTTCGTCTTGTCGCCCTTGTGCTGCGCCGACTTGTCGTGTTGCTTGTCGGCATCCTTGGCGCAACCCTTGGGCACGCTGATCGCCTGCGCCAGCGTATAGGCGATCACGGGCCCGCTGGGCGGGTTCGGCGCCGTATAGTCGCCCGGTGCGGGGCCGATATGGTGGCCATCGAAGGTCTGCCATTCGAGGCCCTGCGATGCCGGGAACAGATGGAAGGCGTCGCGTTCCATTCGCGGTTGCCATTGCTCCAGCGCCTCGAGGTTGTCGAGGATCCACAGGCCGCGGCCGTGGGTGGCCAGCACCAGGTCGTGCGGCGACTTGGTGAACTTCAAATCCCATACCGCCATGGTCGGCAGGTTGGCGGTCATCGACTGCCAGTGCGCGCCGTCGTCGAACGACAGGTACAGACCACGCATGGTGCCGAGCGCGAGCAGGCCTTTCCGGTTCGGATCCTCGCGCACCACCACCGCTGCATAATCATCCGGCAAGCCGTTGGCGATGCCCTGCCAGTGCGCGCCGTAATCGTCGGTCTTGAGCACGTAGGGATGTTCGTCGCCCAGCATGTGGCCGTCGACCGCGATGTAGGCAGTGCCGGCGTCGAACGGCGACACGCCGATCTGGGTGATGCGGCCCAGCGACACCGCCTGCGGCAGGCCGGCCGAGACGTTGCTCCAGTTCGCGCCGTCGTCCTTCGTCACCCACACCAGGCCATCGTCGGTGCCGACCCAGATCACCTTCGGATCGGTCGGGGCGATCGAGATCGAGAGGATGGTGTCGGTATTTTCGGCGGTGGAGATGTCGTGGAACACCGGGCCGCCGGCGATCGGCTGGTGGGCCTTGATGTCGCGGGTGAGGTCTTTCGAAATCGCGGTCCAGTTGGCGCCGCCGTCGCTGGACTTGAACAGCACGTTGGCGCCGACGTAGACGGTGTTGGCGTCGTTCGGCGACACCGCGATCGGCGCGGCCCAGTTGTAGCGGTACTTCAAGGTCGCGATTGGCGTGTCGTTCGCACTCGCCAGGCTCGGCCGGATGAAGGTCTGGGTCCAGTTGCGGGTATCGATGCGCGCGGCGAAAGCCGTCTGCGAAGAGGCGTAGACGATCGCGGGATCCGAGGGCGCGGGGACCACGTAGGTGCCGTCGCCGCCGGCCGGATTCCACCAGTCCGCGCCCCAGATGCCATTGGAAGAAAGGCTGTTGGATGGGCCGCAGGCGGCGTTGTTGTCCTGGATGCCGCCGCAGACGCCGAACGGTTGGGTGTTCGCAATGGCGACGGTGTAGAACTCCGCGATCGGCAGGTTGTTGAAGGCACGCCAGGTCTTGCCGCCGTTCACGCTCACGTAGGCGCCGCCGTCGTTGCCCTGGATGATGCGCTCGGGATTCTTCGGATCGATCCAGATCGCGTGATGGTCGACGTGCACGCCGTGGTCGAGCACCTTGGCGGTCTTGCCGCCGTCGGTGGATTTCATCAGGCGGAAGGAACTGAAATAGATCGTCTTCGGGTCGTTCGGCGCCACTGCCATCGAGCTGAAATAGAACATCCGCACCGACAGGTCATGGTTGTTGCTGATGCAATGCCAGTGGTCGCCCGCGTCGGTGCTGCCCCACAGGATGCACTTCTGCGTGGCCATGGTCGCGTACACGGTGCTCGGTGCGGACGGTGCGATCGCGATCTTGACCCGATCGGTCGGCGTGTCGGTCGGCAGCCCGCCGCCCAGCTTGTTCCACGTGCGTCCGCCGTCCTCGGAGCGCCAGATGCCGCCCGCGGCGCTGCCGTTGACCAGCGTCCAGGGCTTGCGCTGGACCGTCCACATGCCGGCGTACAGCACCTTCGGATCGGACGGATCCATCTCGATGTCGCTGGCGCCGGTGGTGTCGTTGACGTACAGCACCTTGTCCCAGTGCTTGCCGCCGTCGGTGGTCATGAACACGCCGCGCGTCGCGCCGGGTTTCCAGGGATTGCCCATCACCGCGACGTAGGCCGTGGCGGGGTCGGTCGGATTCACGACGATGTTGGATATCAGACCGGCGTCCTTCAGGCCCTTGAACTGCCATTTCTTGCCGCCGTCGGAGGAAAAATACACGCCGTGGCCCAGCAGCACGTCGTTGCGCGGATTGGCCTCGCCGGTGCCGAGCCAGATGTCCTTCGGGTTCGAGGGCGCCAGCGCGACGGCGCCGATCGAGGGGCTGTCGCCGTGCTTGAACACGTTGTCCCACTTGGTGCCGCCGTCGGTGGTTTTCCACAGGCCGCCGCCGGCGGTGCCGACGTAATAGATGCCAGGCTTGCCCGGTATGCCGGTCACGGTGCTGACGCGGCCACCGGAGACGGCAGGTCCGAGATTGCGGAGCTTGAGGTTGGCGAACGGCCCGGCAGGTTTCGCCGCGACCGCCGCAGCGCTGCCGATACCCAAAGCAAGACAGGTGGCAACAATCAGTGAAGTCCGCATCACGATCACTCCGGGTGGCAAAAGTGTTGACACTAATCCGGCAATGCCCTGGCGGGAAGTGCCAGAAGTCGGATCGGCCGCGGACCGGTCGATGGACCTGCCGCTCGTGTCCGCATTGCCGTTGCCGCGTCCGGCACCGGGTGAAGGTTCACGACGGGCAGGCTCGGCACGTCACTTGGGCGTGACCGGCGCCTGTCCGGAAGCTTTCAGTTCGGCGTTCAGGGCTGGAAGCCGCCCCGACTTCAGCGCCTCCCACTGCCGCAAGGTCGCATCCAGAATCCCGGTGAGTCTCCTGTAGCCGGTTCGCGCATCGGCCGACGGCGCGGCGTCGGCGCCGCCGTCGACCGCCTGCATCAGGCTGGTGAATGCGCCGGTGAGGTAACCGAAATTCTGCACGTTGTCCGGCGGCATGGACCAGGCGTTGTAGGGATTGGGTACCCCGACGATGTGTGCCGTCGCGACCACTTCCGCGTCCAGCGCATTGATGGACTTCAGCAGCTCGCCACTGGCACCCTTGCGCGCCTTGCCGAGCGCAGCGTGCAGCGCCTGTGCCTCGCGCGTCGCGGTCGCAAGTTTTGCCTGTTCGGCGCCGACCTTGCGTGCCAGATCGAACTGCTGGACGTAGGCATCGGCCGGAATCATGACGCGGGGATCGTGCACGACCGTCAGCGCTTCGCGATAAGTCTTGCCGTTCACCGTGAGTTTCACGGTGTAGCGGCCAGGCGGCGCCCACACCCCGTCTTTCCACGGATCGCCGTGCGCGAGCGCCGCGGGCGGCGCGTAGCGCAACGGCCAGATGAAGCGGTGCAGACCGGGTGTTGTTGCCAACGTCACCGGGTGATCCAGCCATTCCGGCATCGAGTTGATCTTGCCGAGATCATAGTGCGGCGCCTGATCGGCGCTGGAGTAATGCCGCACAAGTTTCCCATGTGCGTCGTAGATGGAAAGCTCGATCGGTTTGGCCGGTGTCGCGGCCAGCGAATAATCGATGTAGGCGCCCCACGGCGGATTCTCGGCGGCGGGTTCGTCCTGCGGCAGCGGCGTGCCGGTGAACTCGGGCATGCGCACGCGATATGCGATCTCGGGCTGGTACAGCCGCGTCTTCCATTTGGACGGATAGGCGGCCAGTTGCCGCAGCGCCGAGACGTCGTCCATGATCCAGAAACCGCGTCCGTGGGTCGCGATCACCAGGTCGGCGTTCTTGACCGCGATGTCGCGCACCGAGGTATGCGGCAGGTTCTGCTGCAGCGAATGCCAGTGGTCGCCATCGTCGAACGACGCGAACATGCCGTCCTCGGTGCCGGCGTAAAGCAGGTTCTTGTTGACCGGATCCTGGCGCACCACGTTGACGAAAGCGCCGTCCGGGATGCCGTCGACGATCAACCGCCAGGTCTTGCCGCCGTCGCTGGTGCGGTAGATGTAGGGCTTGCGGTCGTCGAGACGGTGCCGGTCCACGGATGCGAACGCGGTCGACTTGTCGAAGTGCGATGGCTCGATGTTGCCGACCTTGGACCACGCGGTGAGCGGCTTCGGCGTGACGTCGCTCCAGTGCGCGCCGGCGTCGTCGCTGCGCCAGATCAGGCCGTCGTCGGTGCCGATCCACAACAGTTTTGCGTCGAGCGGCGACGAGCCGATCGCGTAGACCACGCCGCGTCGCGGTCCCTGGTGCAGGTTGTCGGCCGCCGTCGCGGGATCGAGGTTGTCCGGCACGCCGGGATCGGGCCGCGACAGGTCGGGGCTGATCGCGGTCCAGTGCTTGCCGCCGTCACGGGTCTGCCACAAGCGCTGGTTGCCGAAATACAAGGTATCGTGATCGACCGCGTTGAAGGCCAGCGGCAGCGTCCAGGTGCGCCGGTAAATGTCGGGATCGGCCAGCGTCGGATCGACGTTGCGGGTCTGCTGGGTCTTGAGGTTCAATTTGTCGACCGTGCCGCCGTAGACGATGTCGGGATCGTCGGGATCGGGCGCGATCATGCCGGCTTCGCCGCCAGCGGTGACTTCGTGGAACTGCTGCATACTGATGGTCGCGTTGTACGCGGATCGACTCGGGATACCGACCGCGCCGGAATCCTGCTGCGCGCCGTACACGCGGTACGGAAAGCGGTTGTCGACGCTGACGTGGTACATCTGCGCGGTCGGCTGGTTGTACCAACTCGACCAGGTCTTGCCGCCGTTGGTGGTGATGATGGTGCCCTGGTCGGCGCCCATGATCTGGCGGTCCGGAGCGTTCGGATCGATCCACAGTTCGTGGTAATCGTCGCCGGTCGGATCGCCCAGCACTGGCACGAAGTGCGCACCGCCGTCGTCCGAGCGCAGCTCGATGGTATTCATCGCATAGATGCGGTCCGGGTCTTTCGGATCGGCGGTGATCTGTCCGAAGTACCAGCCGCGCTGCCAGATGCGCGGATCGCCGGACATTTTCTTCCAGGTCTTGCCGGCGTCGTCGGAACGGTACAAACCGCCGTCGGTCGCATCCGCGAGCGCGTAGATGCGATCGGGCGCGGCGGCGGAAATCGCGATGCCGATCCGGCCCAGGCCCTTCGATGGAAAGCCGTGGCCTCCGATATGGGTCCAGGTGTCGCCGCCGTCGCTGGACTTGTACAGGCCGCTGCCCGGCCCGTTCGAAGGCGGATACACGTTCCAGGGCGGACGCCGCGTCTGCCACAGCGCCGCGTAGAGCGTGTTGGCGTCGCCGGGCTTGAAGATCAGGTCGATCGCGCCGGTGTCGGCGTTCGGACCCAGCACCTTCTTCCAGGTCTTGCCGCCATCGAGCGAGCGGAACACGCCGCGCTCGGCATTCGGGCCGTAGGGATGACCCAGCGCCGCCACGAACACGCGATCCGGGTTGTGCGGATCGATCCGGATCATCGCGATCTGCTGGGTGTCGGCGAGTCCGATGTGCGTCCAGGTCTTGCCGCCGTCGACGGACTTGTACATGCCGTTGCCCTGGGCGATGTCCGAACGCATGTCGGATTCGCCGGTGCCGACGTAGATCACGTTCGGGTTCGAGCGCGAAACCGCGATCGCGCCGATCGAACCGGCGTCCTGCGAATCGAAGATCGGATGCCAGGTGCGGCCGGCGTCGAGCGTTTCCCACACGCCGCCATCCACCGAGCCCATGTAGAAGTGATTCGGCTG
>DZCM01000020.1 GCA_022730295.1 Rhodanobacter sp.
TACGGCATGAACGTGAAGCAGGCGATCGACGCCCCGCGCATCCACATGCAGTGGTTGCCGGATGCAGTGTTCGCCGAGCCGAATGCATTCACGCCTGACGTGCAGGCGGCGCTGGAAGGCATGGGTTACAAGATTCGTCCGGTAGGACGCCTCGGCGACGTCGAGGCGATCGTCGTCAATCCGAAGACGCAGATGCTGGAGAGCGTCAATGATCCTCGTTACCCGGCCGGAGCGGCGGCGGGATACTGATTGCCGCATCGGCCGCGCTACTTCTCGATCTTGTAATTGAAGCTGGCGCGACTGCCGGTAGTGGCATTCTCGGCTTCGAATTGCAGGAAGCGATTGAGGGTGTAGCGCAGGGTGATCACTTGGCCCGGCGAGAACAGGCCAACGCCATAGCTGAGGAACAATCGCGGCGACAAATATTTTCCGGCGGTGAAGGCGGTGCCGCCAAGCGCTTCACTGCTGGACACGCCAGCATCCACGCCGAGGCGTGATCCGATGGATTTGGCGAGACGATCACCGGCCAAGCCGCCAAGTGCTTGCGCGGCCGTGTTGAGGGTGTTGCCCTCACCGCTCTTCAGTGCGTTGAGCGGACGGCCAGTGACGAGGTAGGACAAGGCTTCGGCCTGTTCCATGGCGGGGTCAGAAAACACGGTGAGCACCGGTCTTTGCGCGGTGCCGCGTACCGAGAGGCCAACTGTCACGCCCTCGCTGCGAATTTTCCGCACGGCGCGTATGTCGAGTCCGGGGTTGTCGAGCCGTGTGCCGGCGAACAGCAGCCGGCCGCGTTCGATGTCGAGATCCTGCCCATAGGCCTGGTACTTGCCGGCTACGCTGATCTGACCACGGCCGGTGGCGGGCTTGCCGGGTTTTACGAGCACCGTGAGCTGGCCGCCTACTGTTCCGTCGAGACCATAACCGTGCAGCTTGACGTCGTCGCCGAGTTTCACCTCGATCTCGGCATCCAGCGCCAGCGGCGCAACTTTCGCGGCCGGCGGCGCATCGACGATCACCACATCGGGTGAGGCCTCGGCGGGACCCTGGCCGGGCAGCTTCTCGACTTCCACCTTCGCGCTCGGGATGCCGATACTGCCGGTGAGTTTGAAGGTGCCGTTGCTGCGGGCCAATTGCAGGTTGGGCGACGCGACCACGTGCGCGGCCGGGATGTCGGCGACCAGCACGTTGTCGCCCTTCAGGTTCACTTGCAGCGGCGCATCGGCGGCGAGTCCGGTACTGCCGTCGATGTGCAAGACGCCCTTGCCCGAGGCGATGCTGCCGGTGATCGCGAGGTGCCCTTGTGGATCACCGGTGATGGCGATGGCGCCATCGTGCAGCTTCAGGCCGGCGCGCGGCAACTCGGCGCTGAAGCCTTGCGTCTGGATGCTGCCGTTGAACTGCGGCGCCGCGAGTGTGCCGCCGAACGCCAGGTGGCCGGCGAGGCTGCCTTGCACGTTGGCGACTTCCGGTGACAGCGCGCTGATGAAGGCAAGGCTGCGCAAGTCGGCATCGAGCGTGCCATTCAACGCACCGGTGCCGCCGCGGACATCGAGATTGCCGTTGATGTGGCCGCCGCCGGCGAGTGTGCCGCGCAGGCTCACATGCTGATTGCCGCCACTGGCGTTCGCGTCGACGTTGATGCTCGTCCACGCGAGCAGCGGTTGGTTGGCAGTCGAAGTGAATGCGAGCTTGCCGTTGCCTGTGCCGAGAGACGCGTTGCCGCCGAGCGTGCCGTTGGCGGCGACGGTGAGTTGGCCGGAGCCCGAGAGGTCGCCGCTGGCCAACAGGGGGCCGGTACTCGGCGCCAGCGAGGCCAGTAGTTGCAGCGGCAGTTCTTGCAGGTTGTAGTTTGCGGTGATGGTGCCTTGCGAGTCGCGCTTGCCGGAGACGCACAATTGCGGCGTACCTGCGCTGAGGCAAAGTTGCGCGAGCGTGGCGGCACCATTGCGCCAACTGAGCGGGCTGGGCTGTTGCTGGTGCCACGCCGGCATGCCTTGCGGTGCAAGTTCGATGTCTTCCAGCGTGCCCGACCACGCGTGCGTTTGCGCCTGCCAGCTTCCGCGCAGCGCCAGGCTTGCGCTGAGTCGCTCGCCTGCTGCTGCCACTTTGAGTTGATGCGAAATCGCGGTGCCGCTTCCCACCAGGGTCACGCGGTCGAAGTCGATTCCGGGCGCATGCACGCCAGCGAGCGTGAGATCGAGCTGGCCGCCGGGCTGCGATACATCCGGCACCGCTGCGTTGAGGTGCAGCGTGTCGATGCGGCGCCCGTCGACAGCGAGTGCGCTTCCCGACAGGTGACCTGCCACCGCCAGTTTCGGCCACGCGCCCTTGACGGTGAATTGTCCTTGCAGCTTGCCCGCGGCGCGCGCCACCCAGTCGCCCAGCGATGCGACGTCGATTGCAAGCGTGGCATTGGTCCGCGCACCCGGCAGGCCGGTCGCGTGGATGCGGCTGCCACCGGCGACCAGGGTCAGCGATCCGGCGAGGAAATTGCCGGGCGCGATCGCGATGTCCGCCTTGCTGCCCGCGATGCTCTGACCGCGCAAGGTTCCGGCGGCGCCGCGAAGTGTCAGCGTGGCCTCGGGGCCGTTTGGCGTCAATTTGCCTTGGGTGGCGAGCACGCAATCCATGGCGCCGTTCCAGCCGGCGAAGACTATGCCAGGGTCGAATTGCTTGGCCGTGGCGTCGAGCTTCCACGTGACCACGGGTTGCAGGCCAACAACGCCATGCATGTCCAGCCCACCGTTCGGCTGCACGAGTTTCAGCGTGTTCAAGGTCACCAGGCGCGGTGTGCCCGACAGATCAAGTTGCAGGTCGGCGAGTTTGCCGGGCGGACCGATCGCAAGCGCGCCTTTCAGCGCGAAGTGTTCGGCGCTGCCATCGACCTGCACGCTGCCGTGTGTGGCCAGCGGCTGCCCGACAAGGTCGGCCGGTAGCTGGACGTCTTGCCAGTCGATGGCGAGTGCGGCGGTGATGGGTGATGCATCCAGACGCACGCTGCCGGTGGCCGTGGCGGCGCCCGCCATCGTTGGCGAACGCAGGCGCAGCGGATCGAGTTTCAGCGTCTTGCCATCCCAGGAAAATTGCGCCGGAGCGAGCGCAACCACGTGGCCGTTGGCGGCGAGCGTGCCGTTGACCTTGCCCCCGCGCGCATCGCCGGCGCCGTGCAGATCCAGCGCCAGTGTCTTGATCGCCGCGGGCAGGCCGGGCAGGGCGCTTGTGTTGAACTGGGGTGCCTGCAGGGCCAGTGTCCACGCATGCTGCGGGTCAAGCGCCAGCGTGGCATGCGCGCCGGCGCGCAGCGGTGCGTTCAGCGCGGCGTCGAGACGGGCAGTCTTGCCGTCGGAGTTGAGCTTGAGCGTGCCGGCATAACGCGTGCCATCCTGAGTCCAATCGACGCGTGCGTCGGCTTGCCCGCGGTAACCGCGCGTGGTGGCGAAGCTTCCGTCAAGCTCAATGCTGCCGGCCGGCGCGCGCAGGGCGAGCTTGCGCAGCGCCAGTTGGTGCTTGCTCCAGCTGCCGGCGAGCGCGAGGCTGTCACCTGCGAACACCGGCTTGCCGCTCTCGCCCACGGCGATGTTCGTGAGCTGGATGTCGTCCAGCACGATCGTGAGTGGCGGTTGCAGCGAGGCGTTGCCGGAGGCTTCCGGCGACCTCGACGGCGCGATGTCGAGCGCAATGCCGTCGATGCGTGCCTTGCGGATGTGCAGGTTGCGGGCGAGCAAGGCCCAGGCTTGCAGGTCCAGCGTTGCGTGTTCGATGCGCAACGTGGTGCCGTCGTTGTTTTTGTAGTGCAGCCCCGCGAGCTTGGCTTCGCCGCCCAGCGTTCCGCTTGCGCTCGCGTAGGTGAATTGCCCGTGGGTGAGCGCGACGCCACGGTTGAGCGCGAAATGCAGGCCGGCAGCCGTGTACAGCAACCACGTTGCCGCGATCGCGATCAGCGCGACCAGCACGCCGATGGTGATTCCGGTTCGCAGCAACCACTTTCGCGCGCGTGTCATCGTCACAAATCCGGGCCGATCACGATGTGTAGTTGCGCACCGTGGTAGTTCGCGTTGTTGATCGGTACGCCGACATCGACGCGCACCATGCCCACGGGCGACCGCCAGCGCAGGCCGAGTCCTGCGCCGGTCTGCGGATGGAAGGTGGTGCCGTCGAACGCGTCACCGGAATCGACGAACGCGGCCATGCCCCAATTGCGCGTGAAATAGTGCTCCACCGTGGCGCCAGCAACCAGCAGCCGTTCGCCGCCGACCACGCGGCCGAAACTGTTGCGCGGTCCGAGTGCCTGATAGGCGTAGCCGCGGATCGTGCGGTCGCCACCGGCGAAGAAACGCAGTTGCGGCGGCAGTTTGCTGAAATCCGCGACGCTGGTGATGCCGGCGTCGCCGCGCAGGATCAAGCGATTGCGCCGGCCCAGCGCACGAATCCACACCACGTCGGCTTGTGCTTGCGCGAAGCGTGTGTCGAGGCCCGGTCCTGCCCTTGCAATCAGGTTGATCGAATAGCCGCGCCGCACGAACTGCGGATTGTCGGCGACTTTCTTCGTCAATGCGCCTTCCGCGTACACCAGCACGCTGCGGCCGTGTTCGACGCCAGGGAGGTTGGAGTTGCCGCCGGCATTGCCGACCGTGAACGTGCCGCCGACGAGGTGCAATCCGAGTGTACGGACGAATCCGTGCCAGTCGCGCGTCTCATTGGCGGCGAGCGAAAACGTGCGCGAAATCGACGTCTTGGTGTCTTCGTCGCGGTAGCCGATGCCGAGGTTGAAACTGGCGTGGTCGTGGCCCGGGCGCGGAATGCTGTAGATGCTTTGCAGCGTCTTGAGTCGCTGCGCGATCAGCAACTGGTTGTCGAGGGTATGGCCGCGGTTGTTGATCCAGCGTCGCTTGATGCCTGCACGCACGCCGGGACCAGTGTCGGTACCGACAAACACGCCAGCGGTGTAGACAGTGCGCTTGGCGGGGGCGACTTTCACTTTGACCGGGACGACGTGGTCTTTCGCATCCGCCACGTCCGGCTCGACATCGACGATCGAAAAATAGCCGGCATCGGTCAGCGCCTGTTGCAGCGCGAGCAGGCTCGATTGCGAGTACCAGTCACCCGTATCCCATGGTACGTAACGTTGCAGGAACGGCGAGCGGAACTGCGAGCCCTCGAAGGTTACCTGGCCCAGTTTGTAACGCTGTCCAACAGCGTAATGCAGGTGGATGGAGGCGCTGTTGTCCGCGCGCGTTACCTCGACCTTGTGCAGTGTCGGCGTCGCGTCAAGCCAGCCGGTTTCCAGCATGGCGCTGCCGAGTGCAGCTTTGGAGGCTTCGTATTGCGTGTCATCCATTTGCTCGCCGACGCGCGGATGAAAACTGCGTATGGCGAGACGAACGGGCTTCAGGCGCGCGGCAACGCCAGGTACCTTGATGTCCAGCGTCGCGACCCTGGTGGCTGGACCAGGCGTGATTGCCAGGCCCAGCGTCCACGCAGTTCCGCTTTGCGTGAGTTGGCTGACGACCGTGGCGTTGTAATACCCGTACGGTTGCAACGCGGCAGTCGCCTGCTTCTGGGCGTCGTTCGCAAGCACGTGAACCTGGGTTGCGCTGACGTCCATGCGTCCGGCGTATTGGCTGACGGTGAGCTGACCCTTGATCGCCTTGGCGAGCTCCTTGTCGACGCCGGTCACGGTGACCTTCAGCGTGTCGGCGCGCGCGGTTTGGATGCTGGCGAGGGCCAGCAGGGCCAGGGCCGCGTATGCGGCGCGGCCTGTCTTGCGATTCTCCCCTAATCGAGTCACGTCGGCATCCCTGCCTTTTTCCGCCCGCCTCCCGGGCGGGCGTGTGACTTTCTCTTGAGTGGCCAAGAGAAAGTCACCAAAGAGAAGGCCACCCCGCGGATGCGCCCTTCGCGCATCCATGCGCTACGGGTTCGCTCGCGGACTCCGGGGTTCGCCGACGGCCCATCCATGGGCCTGCGGCGAACTGGCCCGCATCCTGCGGGCCACCCTGCGGGCTGGTCCTGCATCCGCTCGCCGCATCCGAGGGGCCCCGTTGGCGCGCATCCTGCGCGCTGTCGCCGCGAAGAACAGTGTTTGTTCTTGCTCCGAGCGAGGCCATGGATGGCCGACAACGAAACGATAAACCGCGCCGTTGGCGGTGCCGCAGCCGCGACGCCGAGCGCGCGAGCAAGGCGCGCATGTTCGAGGCCATGGATGGGCCGACTAAATCGGCAGGGATTGCCGATTTGAACGCCGCAGGCGGCCCGTAGGGCGAGCCACAGGGCCGTGGCGAGTAATTTCGCGCCGGCGCGCGCGAGGCGAACGGCAAGGGTCGTCGAACGAACACGACGTTCGTTCGACCACCGCCACAGGCGCAATGGTCTTTGGCCACTTTCTGCCGAAACAGAAAGTGGCTCGCTCGCCGCCGAGGCGAGCGAAACCGTCGCCGCGGGGGGCGGGCGGAAAAAGACATGGATGTCGAATTCAGGCTTGTAAGGCCATCGCGATGATCGCCCCCATCCGGCCTTCGGCCACCTTCCCCCGTGGACGGGGGAGGGGAAGATCTGGCTCGGCTGGCGCCGCCGGGCTGGCGACTGCCGGTGCCGTAGCAACGATCGCCCCCATCCGGCCCCGGATCCGGTCCGCGGCAGGCTCTGCGGCCACCTTCCCCCGCGGGCGGGGGAAGGGAATGTCAGTCCCGGTTTGCATCGGCGCGACGACGCAGGAAGCTGGAAATCCGGTTGCGACACTGCGCGTATGCAGGGCGCGTGCACGTCAATCCTTTGATGTGTTACGTGGTGGCAGCGCGGGCCTCGCTGGGTACCTGCTCGGGTTCGGGCGTTGCCGCGGACGCAGTGGCATGTGCATTCGATGCAGCCTCCGGTTTGTCATGGGAATAGTGTGCCACCAAGGCACCCACGATAGCCGATAGATACGGCACCGCCTGTGCGGCCAGGATCACCATCCACAACTGGCCTTCGATGTAGCGCGATCCGAACACCACGCCCATGCCGATGATCGCGAGGAGCAGCGCGATCGACATCAGGAACTCCTCGCGCACCGGCCCGAGCGCGCCGGCCGCGCCGCCGGACATGCGACGGCTCTTGGCGGTGCGCACGAAGGCGGTCTTCTGCTTGATCAGTCCCATCCAGATGCCGCGCGCGATCGCGTGCGAAAGGCTCATGCTGGCGATCGCCGCCATCAGGGTGTCGCGCCAACTGCACGGTACCCGCGCCCGGTACAGGATGATTCCGAACACCGCCTTGGCGACGAAGAAACCCATCACCGGAATCAGGAACAGGCGCATCGGCAGGCTGAAGATCGTCGGCGCCAGCAACATGCCTGCCGTCCAGGCGAGGGCCATCAGGGTGAAAATCATGTGCAGCGCGTCGGCGAACCACGAGAACCAGCCAGTGAGGAAGTGGAAGCGCTGGCCGACGCTGAGCGGGCCCTTGTGCGCCAGCCAGCTCCAGCGACCCTTCAGGATCTGCATGGCGCCGAAGGCCCAGCGATAACGCTGGCTCTTGTAGGCGCGGAAATCCGCGGGCGTGACGCCCTTGCCCATCACCTCGTCGACGTAAACCGTATCGTAGCCGGCGTGCATCAGGCGCAAACCGAGCTCGGCATCTTCGCAGATGGTCCATTCGGACCACCCTCCGGTGCCTTCCAGCGCGACCCGCCGCACCATGGTCATGGTGCCATGCTGGATGATCGCGTTGCGTTCGTTGCGGTGGTGCATGCCGATCCGGAAGAAGCCATCGCATTCCCACGCGGTCATGCGCCGGAAGGCGTTGTCCTCGAACTCGCGGTTGGCCTGCGGGCATTGCACCACGGCGATGTTGCGGTCGTGGAAGTAGCCGGTCAGCGCGGCCAGCCAGTCGCGGCGCACCACGTAGTCGGAATCGATCACCGCGATCACGTCGGCGCGCGGGTCGGTTTGCTGCAAGCCATAGTTGAGCGCGCCAGCCTTGAAGCCCGGCCATGGTTCGAGGTGGAAGAAGCGGAAACGCTCACCGAGCTGCGCGCAATGCGCTGCGAGCGGTTTCCAGATTTCCTCGCGCTTGGTGTTGTTGTCGAGCACCAGCACTTCAAAGTTGGCGTAATCGAGCGCTGCCAGCGAATCGAGCGTGGCGATCACCATCTCCGGTGGCTCGTTGTAACAGGCGAGGTGGATCGACACGAACGGTTGCAGCGCGGGTGGGTCGGGCGGCAGCAGACCGCAATGCCGCACCCATTTCCGGCGCCATAGCACCTCGACGAATTCGAAGCCGTTGATCAGCAGGATCGCAAGAATCGCCAACTGCGCCGGGAACAGCACGATCAGGAAGGCCCAGTCGACGACGCTCAGGTAGAACTGGAATGGCACCGTGACCGACCACACGATCAGGCCGGCGGCGAGCTGGATCAGCGCGAGGAACACGAAGCGCCCGGCCGGCTTGAAACGCGCGAAACGCCACGCGAACCAGATCATCGGGGCCAGCGCCAGCAGCGCGGACGCCAGCGCTTTCCATGGCCAGGTTGCGTCTTCCAGCACCGGCCCGGTCATCGGGAATTTCAGTTGCCGGCTGGCGTCGAACACGCCCCAGTAGGCTTCGGTGCGACCCGAGACGCGTTCCTTCCAGGGCTGGTCGATCGCTTCCATGATGTAGTCGTCGAGGTGCCGCTCGCGTGCGACTTCGAACCACTGGCGCAGGAAGATCGCCTGATTGGCGGTGGACGGTTTGGCGAACTCGAAGCGGTTGCCGTTGGACGGCCAACCCACCTCACCGATCACGATGTGCTTGCCGGGAAACAGTTGTTGCAGCCGCTGGTAGTGCGTGAGTGCCTCGCCGATGGCGTCCTTGCGCGGTACCCCGTCCCAGTACGGAAGCAGGTGCACGGTAATGAAGTCGACGTGTTGCGCGAGCTCCGGGTATTCCTCCCAAATGTCCCAGGGCTCGGCGGTCGACACCGGTTGGTGGACGTGCGCGCGTACCCGGTCGAGGTAGGCCATCAGCTGTTCCGGGGTCAGATCGTGACGCAACAGCACTTCATTGCCGACTTCCACGCGCTTGATATCGGGCCAACGACGGGCCTGCGCGATCAGCGCCGCGATTTCGCGTTCGTTGTTGCCGGTGCGGCGATCCAGCCATGCGCCTGCCAGCACGTCGAGGTGATGCTTCATCGCGAGGCGCGGGATTTCTGGGTACTGCAGCACCGAGTACACGCGTATGCGGCGGGTGTGCTTGGCCAGCAGTGTCAGGTCGGCATCTACCTGGGCGTCGCTCGGAAAGGTGCCGTTGAACGGGCTCTGGTAGCGCTGGAACGGGCTGTAGGCAAATCCATCGGCTTGGCCATCCCACGCCACCACATCGGTTGGGCGGTTCGAGACCGCCCACAAAGCGAAATTCAGCGCAGCCACCAGCAGCGCGAGCAACAGCGCGGTGACCAAGGCGCCGCGGTGGGGGCGCACGTCGATGGCTTGCATGTGGGTCAAGGGCCCTCCCGGCCGGCCCCCGCGCGAATTTTGCAAGCGTAAGGGTGCATGCCTGAAGATTTCGCAAATTTTGGTGGCGCGCAGCCAAAGAAACGGAGGTCAGGGTGGATTTTTGACGCAACCGCCATGTTTCCTGCCGATTTTGCCGTCGGGGAAATGCGCGCTGACCCCGGCTTTTGACCGGCTAGAATGCGCTCATGGACGACTTCAAGCTCATCGCGGGCACGGCGCCCCTGTTGGTCAGCCTGCCGCATGACGGCACGGCGTTGCCGGAGTCGGTGGGCGCACGTATCACCGAGGCCGCGCGGCGGGTACCCGATACCGACTGGCACGTCGGGATTCTGTATGCATTTGCGCGTGAGCTTGGCGCCTCGATCATCGCACCGCGCTGGTCGCGCTACGTCGCCGACCTCAATCGGGATCCCGCGGGCCACGCGTTGTATCCTGGCCATAGCGAGACCGCGCTGGTGCCGGTGACGACCTTCGCCGGCGAGGCGATCTACCGCGCGGGCGAGGAGCCCGGCGCGCAGGAGATCGCGTTGCGCCGGGAGTTGTACTGGCAGCCCTACCACGACGCCTTGCAGGCCGAGTTGACGCGGATGCGCGCGCTGCATCCACGCGTGGTTCTGTGGGACGGGCATTCCATCCGCAGCCGCGTGCCGATGTTCTTCGACGGGCAACTGCCGGACTTCAATCTCGGCACGGCCGGTGGAACGAGTTGCTCGCGCGGTTTGCAAGATGCGCTGGAAGCGGTGTTGCGTGAGCGCGCCGGTGGCAGCGCCTCCGCGTACAGCCACGTCGTCAACGGCCGCTTCAAGGGCGGCTACATCACCCGCTATTACGGGCGGCCGGCTGACGGCGTCGAAGCGGTGCAACTGGAGCTTGCCCAGTACACCTACATGGACGAGGACAGCTTTGAATACCGGCCCGAACGCGCCGCGCCGGTGCAGGGGGTTATCCGCGAGTTGCTCGATGTATGCATTGGATACGCTGGCACTGCTGCGTAGGGGTGCGGTTCACTGCGGAGTGGCGAGTGGGCGTGCCGCAGGTTTTCCCTGCAAGCCGAGCGTGGCGGAGAGGATCAGCGACAAGCCACCGAGTACCATGAATACGCCCCAGAACGGTTCACGCATGTAGGCAAGCGCAAGCGCGCCGGTCAGCAGATAGAAAACTCCGATCAGGCCGGAAGCGAACAGTGCGCGGTTTTCGCCGTGCCAGGCGCGCCACGCGCTCCATATCACGAGCATCCCGAAAACCAGCATGCAACCGCCGCAGAAGTACCACACCAGATAGATCAGCTTGCCGGTGTGCGCATCGAGCTGGATCGAAGCAAGGCCGGCATCGAGGGCTTTGCGGCCCACGAAGCTGTGACCCAACGCGCCGAGCCCGATCAACAGTCCCGTCAGAGCAAGCAAAGTCGAAGCGAATTTGCGCAACATGGATGTTCTCCTTTCAGGAGTTCTGAGTGAACGCACGCGTTCCCCGCACCGCGTCGTTCAAGCTGTTTTCGCCGTGCCGGCGTACGCGGCGAGCAGCTTGCCCCAGCCTTTCTCGACGTTGTCGCGGATGCTCTGTCCGAAGTCGCCGTGGCGTTCGAAGTGACGATGCTCGAATTCCACCCGCGTGCGCGTGGCCGATTCCGCGATGAAACGCGCTTCGTATTCGCTGGCGTGCGCTGAATCCGGATCGAATTGCCAATCGCCGCCAAGGTGCCACGCGACGACCAGCCGCGAGGGCGGATCCCACACCAGCACGCGTCCCCAGTCGCACTCCGTGCCGTGGATACCTCGCTCGAACACGCGCCCGCCCTGGCGTGGCTCCATCACGGCTTCCTGCATGGGCTCCTTGCCGATGGAGTGCTCGCGAAACCACCATGTGTCCAGGCCGCGTGTGAACACATCGAAAGCGTGTTCGCGCGGCGCTTCAACGACGATCGTTTGGCGAACGGAGGGAATGGTTGCGATGACGTTCATCAGGGCCTCTCCTTCAGGGAACTTTCCGCGGCGCGTTTGAAGGCTTGCAAGGATTCGCGCCAGAACTGATCGAAGTAGTCGCGCAGCCCAGCCACGCCATCGGCGTTGATCCGGTAAATCTGGCGATTCGCTGCGCGCTGGCTTGTCACCAACCCCACGATCTTCAGCACTTTCAGGTGCTGGGAGACCGCTGACCGCGTGACTGGCAGTCCGCGCGCGATTTCGCCAACCGGCAGCGGACCGCGTTCCAGCCGCTCGAAGATCGCCATGCGGGTGGGATCACCCAGCGCCTGCACCTTGATTTTAAGGTTAGTCTTCACTAACCGTTAGTCTACACTAACGCATGGGAGTGTCAACGAGTTGTGCTGGTCTGGCTGTCAGGGGGGCTATTCAGCGGGAGTGGACGCGCGCCACGCACTTCAGCTCGATCGCGATTGGCGTCGGCAGGGCCGTGATGCCAAGCGTGGTGCGGCACGGTGCGGATGACGGGTCGGGGAAGTATTCGGACCACACGGCGTTGTAGCCCTTGAAGTCGCGTGCCATGCCGGTGAGGAAAACCGTCACGTCGACCAGGTCTTCCCAGCGCGCGCCGCTGGCTTCGAGCACCGCACGCACGTTGGCAAACACCTGGCGCGTCTGCGCCGCGATGTCGTGGTCGATCAATTGGCCGGCATCATCGTGCACGTTGCCCGGAATCGCGTTGCTGCCGGGTGTGCGCGGACCGATCCCGGACAGGAACAACAGTTCGCCCACGCGGCGCGCATGGGGATAAGCACCAACCGGCGCGGGTGCGGAGGCAGTCTGGATCGTATCGCTCATGGTTGCGTCATCGGGCTTTGGCAGGCGCTGCGTGGATGCCCTGCGGCGACGGCGCAAGGCGTTGCGCCGGGATCACGCGACAAGCTGCCGAGTGCAGACGCCGTCGCGGATTCCGCCGTGACCTTGATGATGCTGTTGCCGATCACGTGGCCGTCCTCGTCACTCACAGACAGGCGGTAGCGGTGGCCGGGGCGCAGGTACAACTGCTCGAGCGGGGTACTGGATGTGCTGGTGGTAACCTTGATGTTGCCAACGGTCATCAACGGCACCGGGTCCAGCACCATGCGATCGGCCGGGATGGCGTCGTCACCTTCATCGGCATAACGTGCCGCGACCATGCATGGATAGTGGTTGGCGCAGACATCACCGCTCACGGCGAAGGGCACGCGTGCTCCCCACAAACCGGCCCAGGTTGGACGTC
This sequence comes from Rhodanobacter sp., assembly GCA_022730295.1. GTDB lineage: Bacteria > Pseudomonadota > Gammaproteobacteria > Xanthomonadales > Rhodanobacteraceae > 66-474. The sequence goes on from DZCM01000020.1 coordinate 12,678, forward strand.
CCTGGACGAACTGCTCATCGGGGAAGATCACGCTGATGTCGTAGCCCGGACGCAACGACCATGGCGTGCCGTCCTTGTTCACGAACACGACGGGCTGCTCCGGGTGCAGTGCCGAGATGATCGCGGTGTAATCGGGGTGGTCCAGGTCGTGATCCATGTGCGGAATCAGGATCGTCTGCTCCACCGACAGCGGGATGATGCCGCTGTCCTTGACGAAGTGTTCCGCCATCGACTGCGCGCCAAGGAACTCGCCGACCTTCTGGATGTGCGCGTAGCCGGCGTTGACCACGATCCTGGCGTGCGGGTCAGCCTTCAGGATCTTCCAGAGATTTTCCGCCTGCTGTGCCTCACGGGCGTCACCGGTGTGGTTGGCATCGGCCTCGTAGGCCACCACCTTGTATCCCAGCTTCAGCGCGGTGCGCACCATTTCCGCATAGATGGGTTCGCGGGTGTAGAAGCCGCTGGCTGCGGTCGGGTAGCCGCGCTTGTTCAGCGCGGCGATGTCGGAGGCGTACAGCGTTTCCACCGCGAACACGTTGAAACCTTCTTCGCGCAAAGGCTTCAATAGCCGCACGGTGAGCGTGCGCGTGAGCGCGATGTTGTGGGCCTCGTTGAGAAAGACGGCCCGATAGGCCTTGGCGCGCGCAGGGATGTAGCTCAAGGCCGGCAGTGCATGCCAGCCGGGCTGCGCCAGCGGTGACGGATTGTCATCCGCCAGCGGCTTCTGCTCGATTGAAAATGCGCGCTCGGCGTCTTGGTAGTCGCCCATGAAGCTCTGGTACCACGACATGTATTGGCCGAAGATGGCACGAAACGCCGCGCCGCCGTCGGCCGAGTAGGCCTGCCGCATCACCTGGTACTGCGCCAGCAAGTCCTTGCGGCTCTGCGCACGCTTCATGATCGCGTCCGACTTGTCCAGCGCTTGCAGTTGTTCCGCACGCCACGTCGACGGCAGTTGCGCGTGCACGGCGCGCCAGCACGGAGCAAGCGTCAGTGCGGCTGCGGCGATGATCACCGAGAAGCGGATGCTGCGCATGGTGATTCCATGTGGTGTCGCGCTTCAGGATGCCACGTTTTCGCTGGCGCGCGATGACCCGCGGGCCACTGCGTTCAGGTGGCCGGCGAGAGCTTGTCCAGCGCGCCCTGGTACCTTGATTCGAGTGAATCGAACTGCGCCACGTCCATGCCGAGATCGTGGATCAGCCCATCGGTGAGACCATAGCACCAGCCGTGCACGGTAAGTTGCTGGCCGCGCTCCCACGCGTCGCGCACGATGGTGGTGTGGGCGGCGTTGGCGACCTGCTCGATCACGTTCAACTCGCACAGGCGGTCGTGGCGACGTGCGGGTGCGACAGCGTCGAGCATGCCTTGGTGCCGCTCCAGGGTGTCGCCGATGTAGCGTAACCAGTTGTCGATCAGGCCAAGGCGCTTGCCTTCCAGCGCGGCCTGCACGCCGCCGCAGCCGTAATGGCCCGTTATCACGATGTGTTCGACCTTGAGCACGTCGACCGCGAATTGCATCACCGACAGGCAGTTCATGTCCGAGTGCAACACCAGGTTCGAGATGTTCCGGTGCACGAACACCTCGCCGGGATCGAGACCCATGATCTGGTTGGCCGGCACGCGCGAGTCGGAGCAGCCGATCCACAGGTACTTGGGAGTCTGCTGCTTCGAGAGGCGTTCGAAGTATGTCGTGTCTTGCGCGCGGATGGCGGCTGACCAGTCGCGGTTGCGTTGCAGCACTTCGCGGGGTGAAAGCATTTTGGCTCCTTCGCTCGGTGCGGGGCGGCGCCCGCGTCAGATCCGTTTCAATCAGGACCGGTTGATGCAAATGTTCTTCGGCTCGGTGAAGAAGCGCAGCGCGTCCGTGCCACCTTCGCGACCGACACCGGAATGTTTCATGCCGCCGAATGGGGTGCGCAGGTCGCGCAGCATCCAGCAGTTGATCCAGACGATGCCGAAATCGATGCGCGCGGCCACGCGTTCGGCACGCGCCAGGTCGCGCGTCCAAAGCGAGGCCGCCAGGCCATAGTCGGTGCCGTTGGCGATGGTGATGGCTTCTGCTTCGGACTCGAATGGAATCAGCGTCACGACCGGGCCGAAGATTTCCTCGCGGTTGCTGGCGCAATCCTGCGGCAGCCCCTCGATCACGGTGGGGGCGATGAACCAGCCATCGGCACACCTTCCAGCGACTGCTACCGCAGCGCCGCCGCACGCCAGCGTGCCGCCTTCTTCACGTGCGCGCTGGATGCACGCCATCACTTTCTCGAAGTGCGGCTGGGAGACCAACGCGCCAAGGTCGCTGGCATCGTCGTTCGGATCGCCGACGCGCAAGGCTTGCACCCTGGAGATGTAGCGGCGCTTGAACTCGGCGTAGATCGAGCGTTCAACCAGCAGCCGCGAGCCGCACAGGCAGATCTCGCCCTGGTTGGAGAAGCCCGAGCGCACGATGGTGTCGAGGTTGGCATCGGCAAGATCAGCGTCGGCGAACACGATGGCGGGGTTCTTGCCGCCCATTTCCAGCGAAACTTTCTTGAATGACTTCGCGGCTTCGGCGGCGATCATCGCGCCGGTGCGGGTGGAGCCGGTAAAGGATACGGCCTTGATGTGCGGATGCTCGACGATGGCCTGCCCGGCGCCCGGCCCGGTACCGTGCACGATGTTCAACACGCCCCTCGGAAAACCGCACTCCACGGCAAGTTCGGCCAGCCGGAACGCGGTGAACGGCGTGATTTCACTCGGCTTGGCGACCACCGTGTTGCCGGCGGCGAGCGCTGGCGCGATCTTCCAGGTGAACAGGTACAGCGGCAGGTTCCATGGCGAGATGCAGCCGATCACGCCGATGGGTTGGCGCAGGGTGACGTTGATCGCGCGAGCATCAATGTGTGCTTCACTCGACCACTGCGTGATCGCTTCGGCAAAGAAGCGCAGGTTGGCAACGGCGCGCGGGATGTCCACGCTGCGCGCGAGTTTCACGGGCTTGCCGTTGTCGCGTGATTCCTCGCCGGCAAGTTCATCCAGACGTGCGTCGATCGCATCGGCGAGCCGGTGCAAGTGGCGCGCGCGCTCGGCGTTGGGCAACGCGGCCCACGCCGGTGCCGCGCGCTGCGCGGCTTGCATGGCAGCTTCGACGTCGCGTGCATTGGAGTGGGGGCAACGCGCGTAAACCTTGCCGGTCGCGGGTTCGTAAACGTCGAGGTATGCCGCGCCCACCGGCGCACGCAGCTCGCCGTCGATCAGGTTGGCCAGCGTTATGGGTTTCATCAAACAAGTTTAGCGCGGACTTTCGATGTGGCCGCCAACGGGTTGCCGCAGGGCGCGTACCGCCGCCGCCAAGTCACGCCAGGGTGCGATTTTCCAGAACCCGCGCGCCTGTCCGGAGGGAGAAGGCAGCACGAACACCCGGCTGGTGGCGATGCGCAAGTTCTGTTCCCCGTATTCCAATGCGCGCGGTGCGTTCGCCAGTCCGGCGCGCGCCGCATTCTTGCTGGTGAAGGCGAGCATGGCCGGGCGCCAGCGCGCGAGTTTGCGTTGCAGCACGCGGATGTCGAATGCTGTGCGCGGAAGCTCTGCGTCTGATCCAAAGTGGTGCTTGGCGACGTCGGTCAGGCCGATGCCCCACGTCAACACGTCACGGAACTCCGCGGGCGCGAGACGTCGCGGCGTCAACCCCACTTCCAACAGCGTGCGCCAGAAGTAGTTTCCCGGATGCGCGTAGTAGGCATGCTCGCGTGCCGATCTGGTGCCCGGTGCGGTGCCGCAGAACACCACAGCGAGGCCTGGCGCCAGCACGTCGGGGAGGATGGGGCCACGCCGCCGCGTGCCCGGTTCGGAATCGTGATGCTGGTGGCGCATGCACACAGCGTAGCGCCCTCCGCGCGTCGCGTTTGTGCACCTGCATTGCCGCACTGCAATTGCCGCGCGTGTTGGCTTCTGGCAGTATCGGGCGCTGGCCAATGGGGACGAACATGGACGAAAGCACATCGAGTCGCGACATGCCGCGTTTGCCGGGGCATCTGCGCGCGCCCACGCTGCATGCGGGATTTTGGCGGCGGGTGGTTGCGTACATCATCGACTGGTTCATCATGATGCCGGTGCTGTTTGCGATGGAGCTTTTTTGGGTTTTCCGGCCGATGATGGCGCTGGCGCGTGGCTCTGACGCGCCGCTTCCCGCCGGACACATTCTGCTGTTTTACCTGCTGGCCATCCTGATTCCGTGGCTGTATTACGCCATCTGCGAAGCCTCGAAGTGGCAGGCCACGCCCGGCAAGCTGGCATTGGGTTTGCGCGTCACCGACGAGTACGGCCACCGCATCGGCTTCGGCCGCGCCACCGGGCGCTTCTTCGGCATGTTCGTTTCCGGCCTGATCATGGACGTTGGCTACATGATGGCCGGGTTCACCGCGAAGAAGCAGGGCCTGCACGACATGATGGCCGGTTGCTGCGTCGTGCGGAAGGATGCGCTCGCGATGTTCGAGCAGGGCACGCTGCCGGAAGGCTCCGGTGCGCCTTCCGGTGGGATGCCGGGGTGGGCGATCGCCTTGATCATCGTGGCGGCGGGATTCCTGCTGGTGATTCCGATCATCGCGATCATGGCCGCCATCGCGATTCCCGCTTACCAGAATTATCTCGTGCGCGCGCAGGTCGCCGAAGGCGTTACGCTGTCATACACGGCGCGCGACGCCGTCACGCAGTACATCGCCAGCCATGGCTCGATGCCGGGTGACAATGCTGCCGCGGGCTTGTCGGATCCTGATGCGATCACCGGAAAGTACGTGTCCAGCGTTGCAATTCGCGATGGCCAGGTGGTGGTGACCTTCGGCGATACCGCCGAATCCACGATCCGCGGCGAGCACCTGATCATGGTGCCACAGGGCGACATGTCGGCGCTGCACTGGCAGTGCCGCAGCCCGGACATCGAGGTGGAATACTTGCCGCAGTCGTGCCGCGAGTGACTCCAATGTCGAGCAGCGTGGCCCGGCCGGCGCTCGGGTCACGTGCTTCCGGCACGAAGTAGGCGCTTTACGCGCTTCCCGAGTCCCGCTCTTACGCCGCGACGCGCGAAGCGCGCTTGCGATCGTTTTCAGTCAAGTGCCGCTTGCGCAGGCGGATCTGCTTCGGGGTCACTTCGACCAGTTCATCGTCGTCGATGAATTCCAGCGCCTGTTCCAACGACAACTTCACCGGTGGTACCAAGGTCAAGGCGTCGTCCTTGCCGGACGCGCGCACGTTGGTGAGCTGCTTTGCCCGCAAGGCATTGACGGTGAGGTCGTTGTCCTTGGCGTGGATGCCGACCAACTGGCCTTCGTAGATCTGCACATTGGCATCGATCAGCATGCGCCCGCGGTCCTGCAGGCCCCACAGCGCGTAGGCCGGCGCCGGGCCGGTGCCGTTGGAGATCATCACGCCGTTGGCGCGCTTGCCGATCATGCCTTCCGATTTTGGACCGTAGTGATCGAACACATGGAACATCAGGCCGGTGCCGGCGGTGAGCGTGCGGAACTCGGTCTGGAAGCCGATCAGCCCGCGCGCGGGGATCAGGTATTCCAGGCGCACGCGACCCTTGCCGTCGGGCTCCATGTTCTTCAATTGTGCGCGGCGCGTACCCAGCTTTTCCATCACGCCGCCCTGGAATTGCTCTTCGAGGTCGACGACCAGTTGCTCGTAGGGTTCCTGCATCATGCCGTCGATTTCGCGCACGATCACTTCTGGGCGCGACACCGCGAGTTCGTAGCCTTCGCGGCGCATGGTTTCGATCAGGATCGACAGGTGCAGCTCACCACGGCCCGAGACCTTGAATTTGTCCGGATCTGCGGTGTCCTCGACCTTGAGCGCGACGTTGTGCAGCGTTTCGCGGGTCAGGCGCTCGCGGATCTGGCGCGAGGTGAGGAACTTGCCGCCCGACAAATCCTTGCTGCCGGCGAACGGCGAGTTGTTGACCTGGAAGGTCATTGAAATGGTGGGTTCGTCCACGGTCAGCGCGGGCAGGGCTTCGACCATCGACGGGTCGCAGATGGTGTCGGAGATGCCGAGGTTCTCGATGCCGGAGATCGCGATGATGTCGCCAGCCTGCGCGTCGGGGACTTCGCGGCGCTCAAGGCCCATGAATCCCATCACCTGCAGGATCTTGCCGTTGCGGTGCTTGCCCTCGTGGTCGACGACCGTAACCGGCATGTTGGTGCGGACAGTGCCACGCTGCACGCGGCCCACGCCGATCAAGCCGACGTAGTTGGAGTAATCGAGCGAGGATACGCGCATCTGGAACGGGCCGTCGGGGTCGACGTCCGGTGCCTTGACGTGCTTGATGATCGCGTCGAACAGCGGCGTCATGTCGCCCGCGCGCACATCCGGCTCCAGGCCCGCATAGCCTTGCAGTGCCGAGGCGTACACGACGGTGAAATCAAGTTGCTCTTCGCTCGCGCCGAGGCGGTCGAACAGGTCGAAGGTTTGGTTGACGACCCAGTCCGGGCGCGCGCCGGGGCGGTCGACCTTGTTGACCACCACGATCGGCTTGAAGCCCATCTGGAAGGCCTTCTGGGTGACGAAGCGCGTTTGCGGCATCGGGCCGTCCATCGCGTCGACCAGGATCAGCACGGAGTCGACCATCGACAACACGCGCTCGACCTCGCCACCGAAGTCGGCGTGTCCGGGCGTGTCCACGATGTTGATGCGCCATTGCTCGCCATCCGGGTGGGTCCAGCGGATCGCGGTGTTCTTGGACAGGATCGTGATGCCGCGCTCGCGCTCGAGATCGTTCGAGTCCATCACACGATCGGGCATCGCCGCGCGCTCGGACAGGGTGCCGGACTGCTTCAGCAGCTGGTCGACCAGGGTGGTCTTGCCGTGATCGACATGGGCGACGATCGCGATGTTGCGGAGATATTGAATAGACATTGGACCACGCGAAACGGCCGCAGCGTGCGGCCGTGGAAGAATGAGGAAGAAGACATGCGGCATCCAGGACACCGCAGCCGCCTATTGTACCTGCTATGGAAGCGCAGCGCCTGGCTTGCTGAACGGAGATTCAGCGTCGCGCTTGCCGGGATCGAAGGGGCCACCGGCGCCGCCGGCCCACGGTCGGCCGGAACAGGCTGACGATGCCGGCAGGGCGGAACAGGATCACGAGAATGAAGATTATGCCGAGGATGAACAGCGGTTGCGACAAGGGCACCCGCAATGGCGCCGGCAACGCGGCCATGGCTTGCGACCCCGCGACCGTGACCAACCGCTGGTCGAGGAAGGTGTAGACAACACCGCCGACCAGTGCGCCCCAACGAGTGCCCGCGCCGCCGAGTACCACCATCACCAGCAGCGTCAGCGTGAACTGGGCCGAGATGATCGCCGGGTTGGTGCCGCCGACCAGCAGCACGTAGGCAATGCCGCAAAGTGCTGCCAAGAACGACGCGGTGACGAACGCCAGCAACTTGAACGTGTAGGGGCGCAGGCCGAGGATCTGGACCCGCTGTTCGTTTTCGCGGATCGCCTGCCACACCCGGCCGGTGACCGAACCGCTGACCCACCACACCACGCCGGCCACAATGATCAGCAGGCCAAGGCTGATCCAGTACAGGTAACGCGTGTTCACCACGCCGACGAGGAATTCCGGCAGACGCGCGTACACCACGCCGAGGCCGAGTTCGCCGCCGGTGGCATGCCATGGGTCTTGTCCCACGATCACCGCGCTGGCCTGGGCGAATGCCAGCGTAACCATCGCGAACGCGATGCCGCTGGTGCGAAGGCTGATCGCGCCAATGACAAGCGGCAGCAGCAGCGCCACGAGCAGGGTGAGGCCGAGCGCCATCGGTCCAGACAGATGCAGGATGTTGACGGCGATGGCAAAGGTGTATGACCCCGCCGCGAAAAACAGTGCGTGGCCGAACGAGAGCATGCCGGTGAAGCCGAACAACAAGTCATAGGTCATCGCCAGTGCGCCGAACACCAGGCACAAGCCGAGCAGTTGCAGGCTGCCCGGCGCGTTCAGCCGATCGGGCAACAATCCGGCAGTGGGCAGGTTGAGGAACGGCACCAGTGCCAGCACTACCACCAGTGCCAGCACGAGCATCCAGCGGAACCGTCGTCGCGGCGACATGGATTCCGCGGCCGCTGTATTGGATGCGATCGACGAACCTTGCGTCATGTCGCCGCCCCCAGCATGCCGCGTGGCCGGATCAGCAGCACGACGACGAGCAACAACACAATTGCGAGGTCGCCGACGCCGACGACGTAGTAGTTGGCGAACTGTTGCAGCAAGCCCACCGCCAGCGCGGCGAGCGCCGCGCCGCTGATCGAACCGAGTCCACCGATCACCACCACGATGAAGGCGTCGATCAACAATACCGTGCCGAGGTCGGGGCTGACCGCGCCGAAGTACACGCCGGCGAGTGCGCCGCCGAGCCCGGCGATCGCGCCGCCGAGCGCGAACACCAGCGTGAAGGCGCGACGCACGTCGATGCCCATGGCGCTGACCATCGTGCGGTTTTCGACCCCGGCGCGGACGATGAGGCCGTAGCGCGTATGCCGCAGGAATAGTTGCAAGGCGATGAGTACCACGAGTGCCGCACCGATCAGGAGAAAGCGGCTGTTGGGCACGGTGGCACCGAGTACGCGCGTGGTGTGATGCACCCACGCAGGAGTGGGGAAGGGCTTCGGGTCGGCGCCCCAGATGCCGATCACCAGCGCACCGATGACGAGGGTCAAGCCGACGGTAACGAGCACCTGCGCAATTTCGCGCCGGTACAAGGGCCGGATCAACACCAATTCGGTGAGCGTGCCGAGCACGGCACCCGTCAGCGTGGCGACGATCAGTACGGAGACGAATTGCAGGTTGGTGATGGTCACGGCGCCGCCGAACAGATGCGCGCCGAGCAGCCATCCAAAATAGCCGCCCAGCAGTAGGAACGCGCCGTGCGCGAAGTTCAGCACGCGCATCAAGCCGAAGATCAAGGCGAGGCCCGCGGCGACCAGGAAATACAGGCCGCCGAGACCGATGCCCGTGATTGCAAGCAGTGCGATCGTGCTCATGCCGGCACTCCGTGACTACACGACACGCCAAGCAAACGGCGGGTGAGGTCTGTATCGGCCAACAGATCCCCGGCCGGGCCGGCATGCACGACGCGGCCTTCGGCCATGACCACCGCATGGTTTGCAAGCCGGCGCACCGCGCCGAGGTTTTGCTCGACCAGCAACACGGGGACGTCTTCGGCAATTCGGGCGAGTGCCGCCACGGTTTCGGTGACCAGGCGCGGCGACAGACCCTTGGTCGGCTCGTCGACCAGAAGCAGGCGCGCCGGATTGAGCAGGGCGCGCGCGATCGAAAGCATTTGTTGTTGACCTCCCGATAGTGTGCCGGCCAGTTGTCGTCGCCGGGATTTCAAATCGGGGAACAAATCGAAGACGAAGTCGTAGCGTGGCGGCACCGCGTGGCGCTCGGCGAGACGCAGGTTTTCGGCCACGGTCAAACCTGCAAACACATCGCGATCTTCCGGCACATAGCCGATGCCGTGGAGGATGATCCGGAAGGTCGGTAGGCCGTTCAATGGCGTGCCATCGAATGAAACTGATCCAGTGCGCGGCACGATGCCGAGGCTCGCGCGCAAGGTCGTGGTCTTGCCGGCGCCATTGCGGCCGAGCAGGGCCGTCACGCCAAGTACGGGCACGTCGAAATCGACGCCTTGCAGGATGTGTGATCCGCCCAGTTGCACGTGCACGTCACGGACATGGAGCAACGCGGCGCCGCTCACAGCGCTTCCCCGAGATACGCCGACTGCACGACGTCATTGGCCATCACGGCAGCGGGCAAGTCGCAGGCCAGCAACGCGCCGTGGTGCATGACCGCGAGGCGATCGGCCAGCGCCAGCACGACATCCATATGGTGTTCGACCATGATGACCGTGGCGCCGTGCTCCGCGCACAATTCGCCGATCAGTGTCGTCAGTGCGGGCACGTCCTCGGCGCTGACGCCGGCCATCGGCTCATCGAGCAGGAACACACTCGGCCGGGTCGCCAGCAGGATCGCCAGCTCGAGTTTGCGCTTGTCGCCGTGCGAGAGCGCGCCCGCCAGCGTGCTTGCGCGTGTCGACAGGCCGACCCGATCCAGACACGCGTGCGCAGTTTGCAGTGTTTCGGATTCGCGCTCGGTGCGGCGCCACAACTGCAGGCTGCTGCCGGCGCGCGCCTGCGCCGCGAGCCGCACGTTTTCCAGCGCGCTCAATGCCGGAAACAGGTCCGACGATTGGAAGGTGCGGCCAAGTCCGGCGCGTACCCGCCGGTGCGGCGGCAGTCCGTCGAGTGGTTGGCCACGCAAGCTGATCGATCCGGTCGTCGCCGTGCGTAAGCCCGAAAGCAGGTTCAGCAGGCTGGTTTTGCCGGCACCATTCGGGCCGATCAAGCCGAGGAATTCGCCTTGGGCCACGCGCAGGTTCACATCCGACACGATCGGGATGGCGCCGATTGCCAGGCTCAATCCGATCGTTTCGAGTGCAGGTGCGGTGGCGTCGGGCGTCGGCATGGGCGTCCGGATGCCGTCACTTTTCCGCAACAGGCGGGGCGATCGCTGCGGCGGAGACCGTCTTGATGAGTTTCGGCACGAAGCCGTTGCTTGCCGGGACAAGTTGGGCAACGTATTCGGGCTGCAACATCGCGTGATCGGAAGCACGAATCGTCTGGCGACCCTTCGGCGCATCGAACGACCAGCCTTCCAGAGCCTTGATCATCGCATCGACATCCGTGTCGCCGTGCGCGGTCGCGACCGCATGCGCGATCATCTGCGCCGCGACGAAACCATCCGGACTGAACAGGTCTGGCTTGCCGCCGACCTTGGTGATCAGTTCCTTCATCGCGGTGTTCACCGCATTGTCGGGCGCATCCGGAAAATAATAGGACAGGAATTTCAGCTTCGTCGTGGCGGGGCCGTAGGCGCCATAAGTGGCCACGTTGCCAAGTCCGGTGACCACAGTGGTGTGATCGAAGATGCCCTGCTGGTCGAGGGTGTTCCACATCGGGTACGCCGAGGTACCCGCCCACGCAACAAACAGCAGGTCCGGTTGGGCGTTGCTGATCTTCTGCGCGAACGGCGTGAAGTCGGTGGTCGAGAGCGGCACCAGCAGGCTGCCAACACTCGCGCCGGCGGTGCCAAGCACCGCTTTCACCGCAGCGGCGTTGGCCTGACCGAAGACGTAATCCTGCGCGAACACCAGCACGTGTTTGCCGGCCGGTGCATCCATGATCGCGGCGGCGGTCTTGACGTCCTGCCACGTCTGCCGCCCGGAACGGAAGGTGTAGCGGTTGATGCCGGTGAGTTGGTCAACCGCCGCGGGTCCGGAAATGAACAAGACTTTGTTCTGCGCCGCGACGGCCGCGACTTGCAGCGCCACTGCCGAATCCGCGGGGCCTGCGAGAATCGTGTAGCCCTTGCCTATCAGCGTTTTTGCTGCAGCGACGGCTTGGCTCGGGTTGCCGGCGCTGTCCGTCCAGGTCACATCGATGGCGTGTTTGCCGATCTTGCCGGTTCCGTGGGTGACGTAAGCCAGGCCAGCTTCGAATCCCTGCCGATATTCCTCACCATAGGCGGACAGCGGACCGGTGCGCGGGTAGATCATGCCGACCGTCACCGCCGCGTTGGCGGCGGGTGCTGCGGACGTTTCAGGTGTCGCGTTGCCGGACGGGTTGCACGCGGCGAGGCCGAGGGCGGCGAGCGCGATGCACGCCAACGCGAAGTGTTTGACGAAACGCGCAGGAGCGGTACGGGACGGCCGGATCAAAACATCTCGAAATTTCATCACGTCACCTCGCCGTCCAGCCGCCATCGACGACGATGGTCTGGCCGGTGATGTTGCGGGCGCACGGCGAAATCAGGAAGGCGACGATGCCGGCGATTTCGTCGATGCCGATGAAGGCCTTCTTGGGCATCGGCTTCAGCATGATTTCGTTGACCACGGCTTCCTCGCTAATACCGTGCGTCTTTGCCTGCGCCGCGATCTGCTTTTCGACCAGCGGGGTTTTCACGTAGGCCGGGCAGATGGTGTTGATGGTGATGTCGGTGTTGGCAGTTTCCAGCGCCAGCACCTTCGAGAAGCCGAGCAGGCCATGCTTGGCGGCGACGTAAGCGCTCTTGAACGGCGAGGCTACCAGCGAGTGCACCGAGCCGGTGTTGACGATGCGGCCGAAGCCGCGCTCGCGCATGCCGGGCAACAACGCGCGTGTCAGGCGCGCGACGCCGGTCAACATCACGTCGATCAATAGCGCCCATTTTTCGACCGGGAAATCTTCCAGCCGCGAAACGAATTGCAGGCCGGCGTTGTTGACCAGCACGTCGATGTTGCAGGGCAGGGCCTTCATCAGCGCCGCGACGCTGGCGTCGGAGGTCACGTCCAGCGCCAGCGCATCGGCCTTGCCACCGCTGTTCCGGATCTCCGTCGCCACGGCGTTCGCCGCCGCCGCGTCGAGATCCGTGACCACGATCCGGTGCGCGGCCGTCGCCAGTTCCTGCGCGATGCCGGCGCCGATCCCGCTGCCGGCGCCGGTGATCAGGATGTTCGCCATGCCTTGCCTCCCGCGATTCCGCTACGCCTCCGTCAGAAGAAGTTGTAGCGCGCCGTCACATAGTAGTTCCGCGGCCAGCCGTAATACGCGGTCTGGATATTGCCGACGCTGGAAAATTCCTGCGCGTCGGTCTTGTAGGTCTTGTTGGTGAGGTTGCGCACGCCTGCGCGGACCTGCCAATGGCCATTGCCAGAGTCGTATACGCCGAACAGTCCGGCCAGCGTGTAGGAGGGCTGCATCAGGCCGGGGCGGTTGTCGACGCTCAACCACATTGTGCTGCGAAAGGACACGTCGCCGCCCAGCGTGATCGCGTTGCCTTGCGCGAGGTTGTAGGTGTGCGTCGCCGCCACGCGTGCCGTCCAGTGCGGCGAGAACGCCACGTGCGCGTGCAGGCCTGCCAACGACGGGTCGAGCGCGACCCGTGGGTCGTTGAATTCGTCGTACTTCGCGTTGAGATAGCCGATCTGCGTTTGCAACGCACTGCTGGCCCCGACCAGCATCGACCCTTGGAATTCGGCGCCGTACATGGTCAGCTTGGCGGCGTTCAAGACCGGGAAGCTGAAGTTGGGGATCGGATCATTCGGGTTGGTGATATCCGACACGCGCGCCTGGAAATCCTTGTAGCTGCTGTAGAAGACGTCACCATTGGCGCGCAGGCGCCCGTCAGCGCTGCGGAATTTGATTCCCGATTCGTACGTCCACACGTACTCCGGATCAAACGTGCTGACGTCGGCCGGTGAATTGGCGCGGCCATTGAAGCCACCGGATTTGAAACCACGATTGGCCGACACGTACCACATGGTTTGCGGATTGATCTGTTTCTGGAGCGCGATGGATGGCGTCACCGCCGACCAGGATTTGCTGTCGGTGAAGGCAAAGGTGCCGTCAAACGCCTGCAGCGGTGGGCCGAAGAAGGTGGACGTGGTGCGGTAGTAGTCCTTGGTCTCGCGGGTGTAGCGCACGCCGCCGGACAGGCTCCAGCCGTTGCCGAGCGCCCAGGAGCCGTTGGCGAATGCGGCGTAGCTTTTGTTGACGAGGTTGTCGTCGATGGTGCGCAGGAAATCCAGCGGCAAGGTGAAGAAGGTCAGGAAATCATTGGCGTAGGCTTCCTGATGCGATGGCACATGTTCGTTGAGGTAGTACAACCCGAACACCGCGTTCACGTTGTCGTGGTTGTTGTAGTGCAGTTGGAATTCCTGGCTGAACTGGTGCTGGCGCAGCGCCACCAGCACGTCGCCGATTTGCAGCGGCGAGGCGTCGATGTCGATGTAGGCGGCGGTATCGAGCTTGCGGTACGCCGTGATGCTCTTCAGCGACCACTCATCGCTGAGGCGCCAATCCATGTGCAGCGCCGCACCCTTCTGGATCAGCTTTTGACCCTTGTCGGGTCCGAATGAAGTCGCAGCGTGGTAGTCCCAAGGCGTGGGCTGCAGCAACACGGTGGTGGTGCCCAACGCAAGGTCGGTGCTTTCCAGCGGCGCCGTCGGCTGGCCCATCGTCAGCTCGGTGTTCTGGTGGCTGTAGTCGAGCGCCAGTTCCGCGTGGAACGTGTTGGATGGATGGAAGTCCAGCTTGCCGCGGAGCGCCTGCGTATCGTCGTTGTTGAAGTGACGGCCGGTCACGGGGTCGGTGACATCGCCATCGTTCTTGAAGGTGCCGGCCGCGATCGAGGCAGACCACGTCTTGCTGAGCGGCCCGCTCAGGTAGGCTTGCGTGTTGATGCGGCCGTAGTCGCCCACGGTCACGGCGACCGATCCCTCGGGATGATCGCTCGGTGTCTTGGTGACGATCTTCACCGCGCCGCCGATGGAATTCATTCCATACAGCGTGCCTTGCGGACCGCGCAGCACTTCGACGTGGTCGATGTCGAACAAATCCATCAACGCGCCGTTGATGCGCGAATAGTACACGTCGTCGACATAGAAGCCGACGCCTGGATCGAAACTCTGCAACGCATCCGGCTGGCCGATGCCGCGGATGAAGATGTTGACGTTGCTGGACGAGCCGCGGCCCTGGACGATGTTGAGGTTGGGCACCGAGCCTTGCAATCCTGCGATGTTGACGGCCTGCATGTCTTTCAGGTCTTCCGAACTGAAGGCACTGATCGCGATCGGTACTTTTTCCATATCCTCGCTGCGCAGGCGCGCGGTGACGACGATGGTTTCGAGCTCCTTGAGCTTGTGCGCCGTGCCGCCGGTTGTCGTTGCCGGTGTGTTGCTGGCCGGTTGCGTTTGCTGCGCGGCGTGGGTGTTGTCCTGCGCTGCGGCTTGCGCCGTGGTCGCAAGGCCGAGCGCGATCGACGCGGACAGCAGGCTGAGTGCGAAGGAGGTGAGCGTAGTGCGCATGGAGTTCCCCTCTGGATGCAGCGGTCGTGGTCGTGGCGGTGCGGCTCGGAGAATGCGTGACGATCGTTCCCCGAAGCTGCTCTGTCGAAAAGACTTGCCTAACTAACGTTCGTTAGGCTAACTTTGTACCGCGCCCACGGGTGACTGTCAATCAGCTGGATCACAACCGATCGCTCGTTCATACTCGAACCATGGCCGTCAATCGTCGCCTCGCCGCCACCACCGCACGCCTGCTGCCCGGATTGAAGGAATCCGGGACGTCCGGGCGGGTGCTGGAAGCGGCGTTGAAATTGTTCGCCGAGCGCGGTTACGCGGGCGCATCGGTGCGGGATGTCGCCGCGGCCGCGGGCGTGAAAGCCGCGACCATCTATGCGCATTACCCGTCGAAGGAGCACGTGCTTGCCGAGCTGTGCCGGGTCGGCCACGAAGAGCAATACCGTGGGGTGCGCACGGCCGTGCTGGACAGCGGTGGCGATCCACGCGCGCAAATTGTGGCGTACGTGCACGCACACGTGGATTTCCACACCACGTATCCGATGCTTGCGGTGGTCTCGAATTCCGAGCTGCACGTGCTCGGCGAAGAACTCGGCGCAGCGACGTTCGTGCTGCGGCGCCAATCCGAGGCGCTGATGCAGGACATCATCACGCGGGGCATGGACAGCGGGCATTTCCACGTGCGTGATCGCTGGCTGGCGGTCGCGGCGATCGGCGGCATGGGCTTGCGCGTGGCCTACTGGTTTTCGCCGGACTACAAGTTGAGCGCGGAACAAGTGGCGGAAGGCTACGCCGAGTTCTCGCTTCGCCTGCTGGGCGCCGCCCCAGCGCGCGGTGCGGCGAAACCGCGCGGCTGAGGCCTGCGCGAACACGGGAGGCGGCATGGCGAACTCGTATCAGGACGTATTCTTTCCCAGCTCCGACGGCCGCCTGCAACTTTACGCACGCGATTACGGTGGCACCGGACCGGGTCTGTTGCTGATGCACGGCCTCACCCGCAACGCCGCCGATTTCGGCGACCTCGCGGAGCGGTTTGCGGGGCGCTTCCGCGTGGTGGTTCCCGACCAGCGCGGGCGCGGGCGCTCGGAATACGACCCGGAACCTTCGAACTACGTCCCCATCGCCTATTGCGGTGACATGCTGGGCCTGATCGCGCGCCTTGGTCTGGAACGCCCGATACTCATCGGCACCTCGATGGGCGGCCTGATGGCGATGGTGATGGGCTCGCTGGCGCCGCAGAGCTACCGTGGCCTGGTACTGAACGACGTCGGCCCGGTGGTGGAACCCGCCGGCCTAGCGCGCATCGCCGGCTACGTCGGCGCCGCTTCCGCGGTGACCGATTGGGCAAGCGCGGCCGAATACTGCCGGATGACCAATGCTGCTGCGTTTCCGCATTACGGCGAGGCCGATTGGATGCGGTTCGCGCGTCGCCTGTTCACTGAAGACGCGCGTGGCGTACCACGCCTCGCCTACGATCCGGCGATTGCCGCCGGGCTCACGGGCAGCGATCCCAGTGCCGTGCCCGTCGATCTGTGGCCGATGTGGGACGCGCTGGCGCCGTTGCCGATCCTGGCTATCCGCGGCGCCAACTCCGACATTCTCGGCGCGGCCACTTTTGCCGAGATGGCGCGGCGCCATCCCGGCATGCAGAGCGTGAGCGTCCGCGATGTCGGCCACGCGCCGATGCTGGACGAGCCGGTGGCCGTCGCCGCCATCGAAGGGTTCCTCGAAGCGTTGCCGAGCGCCGCTGGATGATGCCGGCGCGGGCGTTGCGGCCGCGCTGACGCGTTATGCTTGTCGGCCCAGCGCCGCTCGGGCGCGTGCAACAGGAAATCCCATGAGTCTCACCGCAACTTTCCAGACTTCGCAAGGCCCGATCCACGTGCGCCTGTTCGACGACAAGGCGCCGCTCACCGTCGCCAATTTTGTGAACCTCGCTCAGCGCGGGTATTACGACGGCTTGAACTTCCACCGCGTGATCGCGGATTTCATGGTGCAGGGCGGTTGCCCCAGCGGCACTGGCACCGGCGGCCCCGGTTACAGGTTCGAAGATGAATGCAGTACCGGCCTGAAGCACGATGCGCACGGCAAATTGTCGATGGCCAATGCCGGTCCTGGCACCAACGGCAGCCAGTTCTTCATCACCCACGTGCCGACCCCGTGGCTGGATGGCAAGCACACCATCTTTGGCGAAGTGGTCGCCGCGGATGACCAGAAAGTGGTGGATGCAATCCGCCAGGGCGACAAGATCGAGAAGGTCACGATTGATGGTGACAGTGCGGCATTGCTCGCCGCGAACGCCGAGCGCATCGGCCAATGGAACGCAGTGCTCGACGCTCGCGGTTGATTGCGATCGACGCAGGCAGAAAAAGGCGGGGCATGCCCCGCCTTTTTCTTGTTCCGGTGATGGCATCCGCGATCAACTGCGTGCACCACCCTTGCGCTTGAACGCCGTGTAGATCGCCAGCAGGATCACTGCACCGACAACCGAAGCGATGAAATGCACGATGCCGGTAGCCCCCCACCAGCCGAGGTGTTCGCCGACCCAGGTCGCGAGCACCGAACCCACGATGCCGATGATGATGGTGAGGATCCACCCCACTGGCGCGTTGTCGCGGTCAATGAGCTTGGCGATGACGCCAATGATGAAACCGATGATGATCATCCAAAGCCAATGCAGCATGTCGATTTCTCCGTTGCATGGATACGTCTGGTTCCAGAACGCCCCGGTACATTCGCCGACGGCGCGCCAGGATTTCACGTCGCCGCTCGCGCAGCTTAGCAAACATGCCTGCCGGAACCGCAAGGGCTGTGACGTGGGCATGGGGCGCCCGTGCGAACCCCGGCCGCCGCGGCGCGCGCGAGCACGCTGGGGCACGCGCGATTGCGGGCTGACGTACGCGCCTCCCTGGCGCGCAGTTCGGTCACGCCGGGAGGGTTGCCCTGATCGCTTCCGGTTGAGCTGTTACCGAGCGGGGTCGGCAGGCGCGACGTGTTAGAATTAGCGGCTGAATTGCACCGTCACTGTCGAGGATTTCCCATGTTGAAGCTCGCCGCCCGTACCGGCCGTGCCAAGCCCAGCGCGATCATGGTCATCGCCGACAAGGCCAAGCAGTTGAAGGCCGAAGGCAAGGACGTCGTCAATTTCTCGATCGGTGTACCGAATTTCCTGCCGGGCGAGCACGTGTACGCCGCCGTGCGTGAATGGACCAGCCACGACAGCGGCAGCTACGGCACCAACCGCGGCGCGCCCGAGCTGCTGGATGCGATCGTCGCACACCTGAAGCAGTCGGGTTTGGACGGCTACACGCGCAACAACGTCACCGTTGGCATCGGCGCCAAGCAGGTGCTGTACAACCTGTGCGAAGCCTTGCTGGACGAAGGTGACGAGATCGTGTTCCCGGCACCGTACTGGACCAGCTACGTCGACATCGCCGAGATCCTCGGTGCCAGGATCACGATCCTGCCGTGCCCGTCGTCGCAGCACTACAAGCTGGCGCCGGAGCAGCTCGACAAGGCGCTGGCTTCCAACCCGAAGGTGTTCCTGTTCAACAATCCGTCCAACCCGACCGGGATGGTCTACACGCGCGAGGAAATCGCCGCGCTGGCCGACGTGCTGGTGAAGCATCCGAACACCTGGATCATCGCCGACGACATCTACAACCGCCTCGTGTTCGATGGCATCGGCTACCACAATTTCGTGCAGGTCAAGCCCGAACTGCGCGAGCGCACCTTCGTGATGGATTCGCTTTCCAAGACCTACGGCATGCCGGGTTGGCGCGTGGGTTTCGTCGCCGGTCCCGAGGCGGGCGTGAAGGCACTGGTCACGTTGAACTCCAACCACATCACCTGCCTGCCGGAAATCACCGAAGTCGCGGCGATTGCCGCGCTGACCGGTTCGCAGGACATCCCGGCCGCGAAACGCGAGGAGTTTTCGAAGCGCCGCGATGACGTGGTCAATGCGTTGCAGGCGATTCCGGGTGTGCATTGCCCGCGTCCGCAGGGCGCGTTCTATGCGTTCCCGGATATCTCGGTGGCGTTCGGCAAGTCGCACAACGGCAAGCTGATCGAAAACGACGTGGATTTCTGCAAGGCGCTGCTGGACGAGAAATTCGTTGCCACCGTGCCGGGTTCGGCTTTCGGCGAGCCGCGTTCCTTGCGGATTTCCTACACCTGCTCGCCCGAGCAGTTGCAGAAGGGCCTGGCCCGCATCCAGTCGTTCTTCGCCGAGTTGAGCGACGCGCGCGTGGAGCGCGCTGCCGCCAACGCCTGACGCACGTCTCTCGTCACGCGGATCGCGCCGCGACGCGCGGCCGGCTTCCCTGTTTTCCTGATCGATGGAGTCTCGAATGAAAACCCCCGTCCGCGTTGCAGTGACCGGCGCCGCCGGCCAGATTGGTTACGCCTTGTTGTTCCGGATTGCCGCCGGCGACATGCTCGGCCCGGACCAGCCGGTGATCCTGCACCTGCTGGAGATCACGCCCGCACTGCCCGCACTGCATGGCGTGGTCATGGAACTGGATGACTGCGCGTTCCCGCTGCTGGCCGGTGTGGTCGCCACCGACGACGCCAACGTCGCCTTCAAGGATGCCGATTACGCGCTGCTGGTCGGCGCGCGCCCGCGCGGCCCCGGCATGGAACGCAAGGATTTGCTGTCGGCGAATGGCGCCATTTTCGGCCCACAGGGCACAGCGCTGAACGCGCGCGCCAAGCGCGACGTCAAGGTGCTGGTGGTCGGCAACCCGGCCAATACCAACGCGTTGATCGCGCAGGCGCATGCGCCGGAACTCGATCAGAAATGCTTCACCGCGATGGTGCGCCTCGACCACAACCGCGCCAAGGCGCAGCTTGCGGAGAAGCTCGGCGCGCACAATACCGACGTCAAGCGCATGATCATCTGGGGCAACCATTCATCCACCCAGTACCCCGACATCCATCACGCGATGGTCAAGGGCACGCCCGCCATGTCGCTGGTCGACCAGGACTGGTACGAAAAGGAATTCATCCCGACCGTGCAGCAGCGCGGCGCCGCCATCATCAAGGCGCGCGGTGCGTCGTCGGCCGCCTCGGCCGCCAATGCCGCGATCGACCACATGCGTTCGTGGGCGCTCGGCACCATTGATGGCGACTGGGTGTCGATGGGCATTCCGTCCGATGGTTCCTACGGCATCGCGCCGGGCGTGATCTACGGCTATCCCGTCACCTGCAAAGACGGCAAGTACGCGATCGTGCAAGGTCTCGAGATCGGCGAGTTCTCGCGCGCCCGCATGGATGCCACCGCCAATGAGCTGCGCGAAGAACGCGCAGCGATCGAGCACCTGCTAGGCTGATCGAACCATCACTGCAAGAAACGAAAGGGCGGCCTCGTGCCGCCCTTGGCGTTTCTCGACGACGTTTCTCGACGGCGTTTCTCGACGGCTCACTCCCGGTCGGAAGCCCGGGCTTCCGCGCGTCCGATCTGGTCGTCCACCAGCGCCGCGACCACGATGTCGCT
>DZCM01000090.1:0-1217 GCA_022730295.1 Rhodanobacter sp.
TTGGCCCAGTACGAAAACAGCACCGGCACGGTCGAGATCACCTGCACGTCCACGCCCAGTTTGGCGCATTCTTCCATCCGGAACTCGGGGTCGAAGGAATTCTGCCAGACCTCGCGGAAGAATTTGTTGCCTCGATAGATGCGGTGCCGGCCGTCGGTGTTCACCATCACCGGGAAGCGCGCATCCCCGTATTTATCGGCGAGGTTGGGCCACTCCGGCGGCAGGATGTGCGAGTGGGTGTCGATCTTGAGCATGCGCCAAGTATAGGCCACGGGCCGGAAGCCCCGGCAGTCCGGAGTGTGCGCGGCCGCCAAAATCCGGCATCATTGCGCAGTCCAACGGGCAGGAACGGGCGTGGAAGCTTTCTGGCTGCGGCTGAAACAACGCAAACTCGTGCAGTGGGCGGCGGCGTATGTTGCCGCCGCATTCGCGCTGATCCAGGTGCTGGATGTGGTGGCGCAGCGTTTCGGCTGGCCCGACCGCGTCGAGAAACTGATCATCCTTGCGCTGGCGGTCGGCTTCTGCCTGGTGCTGGTGCTGGCGTGGTACCACGGCGAGCGCGGTGCGCAGCGCATCGGCGGCACCGAGCTTTTGATCATCGCCTTGCTGCTGGCGATCGGCGGCGGCCTGTTGTGGCGATACGCGCGCCAGCCGGCGACAGCCGCGCTTGCGAAGGTTGCGGCCCATGCAGCAGCGCCGCCCGCCATCGCCGCGATCCCGCTGCCGGTGTCCGCGGCCAGCATCCCGGAAAAATCCGTCGCGGTGCTGCCGTTCGCCAACGACAGCGGCCAGAAAGACCAGCAATACTTTTCCGACGGACTTTCCGACGACCTGATCAACGCGCTGTCGCAGTTCGCGGGCCTGAAGGTGATCAGCCGCAATTCGGCGTTCCAGTTCCGGGGCAGCAAGGATTCCAGCGCGAAGATCGGGCAACTGCTGGGCGTCGCGCACCTGCTGGAAGGCTCGGTGCAGCGCGCCGGCGACGAGGTACGCATCACCGCGACCCTGGTCAACGCCGGCGACGGCAGCATCGTGTGGTCGCAGCGCTACGACAAGCCGTACAAGGACCTGTTTGCGCTGCAGGACGCCATCACAACGGCCGTGGCCGGGGCGCTCAAGGCCAGACTGCTGACCGCGCCCGGCGCGGTGGTGCAAAGCGACCGGCCGCCCGGCGGCAATCTCGAAGCCTATACCGCCTACCAGCACGGCATCGCGTA
>DZCM01000090.1:1317-8419 GCA_022730295.1 Rhodanobacter sp.
ATTCTGGCCACGCTGGGCCGGAACGCGCGCGCGGTGGCGCTGACCCGGCAGGCGCTGGCCGGCGATCCGCGGCATGCCACGTTGTACAACTGGCTGGGCATTTACCTTGCGGCGCTGGGCAAGCTGGACGAAGCGCGCACCGCCAGCGCCACCGCGATCGCGCTGCAGCCCGGCGCGGTCAGCTACCACGAGCAGCTTGCGACCATCGCCATCCTGCAAGGCCAGCCTGCGGTCGCGCTGGCCGCCGCGCAGCAGGAAACCGACCCGAGCTGGCGCGAGATCGCGCTGGCGCTGGCGACGCAGGTCGGCCCCGACCGCAAGGCCGCCGATGCGGCGCTGCAAAAGCTGATCAAGGATCAGGCGAGCACTGCGCCTTACCAGATCGCCGAGGTCTATGCGCTGCGCCGCGACCCCGATCACATGTTCAAGTGGTTGGATCGTGCTTGGGCCCTACGCGATCCGGGCATCGGTTATCTGCTCATGGACTCGCTGATCCTGCGCTATCAGCACGACCCGCGCTTCGCCGCGTTCTGCAAGAAGGTCGGCCTGCCCACCACCACCGACGCGGTGGCGATGAAATTGTAGAGCGAGCGCACCCCTGCTTTCGTTCGTCATTCCGGGGCCGTCCGCATTGTCTGCGGACGGAACCCGGAATCGGTGCGCTGCCTCGCATCAATGGGGTGTCGTGGTGTGGGGCGGTTTTCGAGACCGATTCCGGATCGCCGCTGTGCGGCGTCCGGAATGACCGGCATGAATTCATTCGCGGGCGCATCGCCCATCGTGGCTTCGGTGCGCTTGCTTTTGCGGGGGGCGCGGTTTACGGTTGCCCGAAGCTGGCGTCGGCGCACTCAGGGGAGCCTCGCATGATTCGAGTGGTGTTGGTTGATGACCACGAACTGGTGCGCTCGGGATTCGCGATGATCCTGGCCGGGCAGTCTGATATAGAAATCGTGGGCGAGGCCAGCAATGCCGAGGATGGCCTGCGCCTGATCCGCGCGCAGAAACCCGATGTCGCGCTGATCGACGTGCACATGCCTGGCATGAGCGGGATCGAATTGACCGAGCGTGTGCAACGCGCTGAGCTTGCCACCCGCATCGTGATCCTGACCGTGGTGCAGGATGCGCAATTCCCGCGACGCCTGCTGCAGTCGGGTGTGCTCGGATACCTGACCAAGGGCTGCCCGGCCGAGGAACTGGTGCAGGCGGTACGCGCAGTCGCGCAGGGACGGCGTTATCTGGACGCGAGCGTGGCACGTGAAATGGCACTCGCCGCGGTGGATGGCGAAGCGTCGCCGCTGGAATCACTGTCCTCGCGCGAACTGGAAGTGGCGATGATGCTGGCGCGCGGTCTCGCGGTGAACGCGGTGGCCGAGCAGCTGCACCTGAGCGCCAAGACGGTGTCGACGTACAAGCAACGGCTGTTTGAAAAACTCGGCGTTACCCACACCATCGCGCTGGCAAACATGCTGTCAGCGCACGGGCTGTCGGACGAGCCGCACGCGCAGGTTTGAGGCGTGCCGGGGCCACGCGTCGCGTGTTTATTGCGTAGCGTCGCTGCTGCCGAACAGGAACCGTTCCATTTCGGCTACCAGGAACTTGCGGGTTTCCGGATCCCGTGGTGACAGCCGGTTTTCGTTGATCAGCATGGTTTGATGCTGCAACCATTCTTGCCACGCTGATTTGCCGATGTGGGCGAAGATGCGCTGGCCGAGCTCGCCCGGCCATGGCGCGCGCTCCAGACCCGCGGTCTCGCATTGCTGTTTCTGGCAGAAAACGGTGCGGGTCATGGGGAGAGCAGTTTCCTGATCGGGGCGGGCATGCCAATTTTCGCGAACTCGGCCGCTGCGTACCAGCGTGTGCCGGAAGCGTCCGCGACGGCCGGATGTGCTTGCACTCCGCGCCATTCGAGAGGCCGCGCGCGCAGCTTGAAGTGCGTGAATACGTGCCGGACTTCCGGCAGTTCGGTTGCAGTGAGGCCGTTGACGTCGGCAAGCTGCGCTGCCAGCACGCCCGCGGCGCGTGCATCGCGTCCCTCCGGCAAGCTCCACAGGCCGGGCCACACTCCTTGGGGCGGGCGCCGTTGCAGCAGCACGCGGCCGCGACGGTCGCGCAACACCAGGAATACCGTCTGGCGTTCCGGAACGACGCGTGCAGGGCGCGACTGCGGCAGCGCGTCGACCAGGCCAGCGCGGCGCGCGCTGCAACTGCGTGCCTGCGGACAGGTATTGCAGCGCGGCTGGGCGCGCGTGCACACGGTGGCGCCCAGGTCCATGATCGCCTGGGTGTAGTCGGCGACCCGCGAATCCGGTGTGTGCGCTTCGGCGAATTGCCATAGAGTGTTCTCGACGGTGCGTTCACCCGGCCAACCGCGCAGGCCGTGCCAGCGGCAGAGCACGCGCTTGACGTTGCCATCGAGGATCGCGTGGCGCTGACCGTACGCCAGCGCGAGGATCGCGCCGGCGGTGGAACGGCCGATTCCAGGCAGCGCCGCAAGCGCGTCGAAGTCGCGCGGCAATTCGCCGCCGTGATCGGTCATGCACGATTTCGCCGCAGCGTGCAGGTAGCGCGCGCGGCGGTAGTAGCCGAGGCCCGACCACAGTGCCAGCACCCGGTCCTGGTCGGCATTGGCGAGTGCACGCAAATTCGGCAGCGCCGTGACGAAGCGCTCGAAGTAGTCAATCACGGTCGCGACCTGCGTCTGTTGCAGCATCAATTCGGAAACCCAGACGCGGTAGGGCGTGCGTGGCTGCTGCCACGGCAGATCATGGCGGCCGTCGCGGGCATGCCATTCGAGCAGGCGGCGCGCGAAGGCGTCCACGCGTCAGTGCGCCGGCGCAGCGGGCGCGCTCGACGCGCTGGCGGCCGGTGCCGGGCCGGGGCTGGATTCGATCTCGATGCCGCTGGCCTGCAACCAGCCGAGGTCGAGCTTTTGCAACGTGGCGGTACCCGTAAACGGTGTCGGCATCGGCGCCGGCACCGGGGTGGCCGCCAACAGCCGCGTCCACCAGTCGCCGAACGCAGCCGGCTGCAACTGCAAGTCGGCGTGGGCGTCGACACCGTCAAGCTTGATGGCGATCGTCAGCGGCGTCGTGCCGTGCTGCGGCGTCACCGCGACGGTGATCGCATCCGCGACCGGGGGCGCGGGCGTCACTGCACTGGGTTGCGCGCTGGTTGCCGGTTGGCTGCTGGCCACTGGCTTGCCGCTGGCGGTGGGCGGCGCGGGCATCAGCGGGGCGTGTTGCAAATGGCCGGACAGATGCAAGTTCAGCGCTTCGCCGCCGCGCCAGTTGCCGCGCCCGTCCAATTGCAACGATGCGCCACCCGCGGCCGCGAGCCGCAGCGCGATGGGCATGAAGGCGATCGCGCCGTCACGCGGCGCCGACGGCACCGTAACGAGGCTTCCGGAAAAGGCTTGCCCTGATTTTCCGTGGGCGGACGCATCCAGCCGGAAGCGTTGCCCCGGCTCCAGCGAACCCGTGTCGATGCTGATGCCGAACAACAAGGGCACGCCATGCGCAATGAGCGTGCCATGGCTCAAGTGGATGCCGGCGGTGACGGTCGGCAAGCGTGGCGGCCCGGCGCGGTGCGGCAGGCGCGCCAACAATGCCTTGAGTTCGTCAAGATCGACGCGCGGTGAGTCGATGTCGACCCGCTCGATCGCCGGTTCGCCCCGCAGCAGCGTGCGCCATGGCACCACGATGGTGGCCGCGCCCGCTTCCAGCAACGGCGTGCCGGCGCCGGCATTGCTGAGGGTGATGCCGTCCAGCTTCACGCCGGGGTGCGGAAACAACATGGGTTCGGCGGGCGATTGCAGCTTGAGCGAGAGTCCGGCAGTCGCCAGCTCGCCCTCCAGCACGTTCGTGAAGCGCTGCGGTTGCAGCAACGCGTGCACGTGGATCACCAATGCCGCAAGCAGCGTCAACAGCACCGCGCCGATCGCGCCTGCGATCCAGCGCAAGCGGTGCCGCCGCATTGGCGCGAGTGCGGGCATCGCTCAGCCGGCCGCGGGCAGCAAGCCGTCAACGAACGCGCGCGCGTCGAACTCACGCAAGTCTTCGGCGCGTTCGCCCAGGCCCACATAGCGGATTGGCAATCCGAATTCGCGCGCGAGGGCAAACACCACGCCGCCCTTGGCCGTGCCGTCGAGCTTGGTCACGGCCAGACCGGTGACGCCGATGGCCGCCACGAACTGGCGCACTTGGCTGATCGCGTTCTGGCCGGTGGTGCCGTCGATCACCATCAACACCTCGTGCGGCGCAGATGCATCCAGTTTGCCGAGCACGCGCCGGACCTTGGCCAATTCTTCCATCAATCCCGAATGCGTATGCAGGCGCCCGGCGGTGTCGGCGATCAACACGTCGTTGCCTTGCGCCTGCGCGCGTTGCAGGGCGTCGAAGAGCACGCTGGCCGAATCCGCGCCCTGGCCCTGCGCGCAAACCGGGATGCGCAGGCGGTTGCCCCATTCCTGCAATTGCGCGACTGCAGCAGCGCGAAAGGTGTCGCCCGCTGCCAACAGCACGTCGCGGCGCTCCTGCTGGTAATGGCGCGCCAGCTTGCCGATGGTGGTGGTCTTGCCCACGCCATTGACGCCGACCACCAGCATCACGAACGGCTTGTGGCCAGCGATTTCCAGTGGCTTCGCGACCGGCGTCAGCAGCGCCAACAGGCGTGCGTGCAGGGTTTCGCGCAGCTCGCCGGCATCGGCGAATTCGCGCTTGTGCAGGCGCCGGCGCAGGTCTTCGATCAGCTCGCCGCTGGCCGTGACGCCGACGTCGGCAGACAGCAAGGTGGTCTCCAGTTCGTCCAGCAATTCGTCGGACAACACCGGATTGCGCGCGAACAACGACGACAAGCCACGCGCGAAGCCACTGCTGGAAAGGCGCTCGCGCCAGCCGCGCTTGCCGTGGATGGGGGCGGCGCCGAGGTCATCCGCACTGTTTGCAACGTTGGGCAACTTGGGTTCGCGCCAATTCGGCATGCCCGGTTGCACCTGCGATTCCGATGTGGCCGGCGCGGTTTGGGCAGCCAAACCGGGGTCGGATTCGACCAGGGTCGCGGGCGCGGTGGCGGGCTCGGTCGCACGGCTGTTGCCGGTGAGCTTGCCCCAAAGGTTCGGCATCATGTTCACGCACTGGAAACGGGTAGGGCAAAATGCTAACACCCGCTTCCCAACGCCAGCCGTATGAGCCAACGCCAACGCATTGCCGCGCCACCCGGACAGGTTCGCATCATCGGCGGCAGCCTGCGCGGATCGCGCCTCGCGGTTGCGGATGCGCCCGGCCTGCGGCCCACGCCGCAGCGCCTGCGCCAGACCTTGTTCGATTGGCTGGCGCCGGTGATCGACGGTGCGCGCGTGCTGGATGCCTTCGCCGGCACCGGTGCGCTCGGCATCGAGGCCTTGTCACGCGGCGCTCGCGAGGCGGTGTTGCTTGAGCGCGACCGGATTCGCGCGGACGCCATCGCCGGCGACCTGCTGCGCCTGCAGCAGACCGCTGGGCAGGTGCTGTGCGTGGATACGCTCGTGGCTCTGGCAACGCCACCGGCGGAACGCTTCGACGTCGTGTTTCTCGATCCGCCGTTCGACGCAGGTGCGTGGACGCGCGCCGCGGCACTTCTGGATGCCAATCGCTGGTTGGCACCGGCGGCTTGGGTGTACGTCGAGAGTAGGTTGAATGACTCGTGGGACGTGCCTGCTCGTTGGCGGATCCATCGCCAACGCGAGGCTGGCGCGGTGCGCGGAACGCTGCTGCGGGCCGACGAATCGTTGAATTTGTGACCTGCGCCGCGGTTACAGCGCCTTTCACACGCTTGCGATGGCACAATGTTCGCATGGCCAAACGCATGCCAGCACGAACTTTGTCACGCATAGCTGTGTATCCGGGCACCTTCGACCCGATCACCAACGGCCACAGCGATCTGGTGACGCGCGCTGCGCCGCTGTTCGACAAATTGATCGTGGCCATTGCGCGCTCATCGTCGAAGACGCCCGGCTTTCCGCTGGAAGAACGTGTCGAGCTGGCGCGCAGCGCGCTCGCAAAAGTTCCGAATGTCGAAGTGCGCGGGTTCGACAACCTGTTGGCCGAATTTGTCACCGAGTGCGGCGCGGGCGTGATCCTGCGCGGCCTGCGCGCGGTGTCGGACTTCGAGTACGAATTCCAGCTTGCCAGCATGAACCGCCACCTGATTCCCCAGGCCGAGACGTTGTTCCTGACGCCCGCGGAGAAATGGAGCTTCATTTCGTCGTCGCTGGTGCGCGAGATCGCCAGCCTTGGCGGCGACGTATCCAAGTTTGTACACCCGGCTGTCCAGAAAGCACTGCGCCAGAAATGGCGCAGGCGCGGGGGCGCTGATTCCGCCGTTTCACGCAAGTCATTGAGGTGATCGCCATGCGTAAATTCCTTTTCGTTGCATGCTTCGCATTGCTGGGCACGCTGGGCCTGGCCGCCTGCAGCCACAGCCAGAACCAGGCCGAAACCACGACCCGGGTTACGCGGCCGACCGATCCCACCGACATCAACGCCTGGGGCAATTACCTGAAGCAGATCGTGGAAGACAACCTGGGCACCATCTCCAACTCGCCCTACATCTACTATGTACCGTCGGCGCAGAATCCGGCCGACGCCGCCACCATTGGACGGGTGCAGGAACAGGTCAACAACATGGTGCTCGGCACTGTGCTGCCGGGCAATATGGTGGCGGTCGGCGGCCCGAGCTCTGCGACCACGGCACAGGTGCTGGAGACCGCGTTCAAGAGCGCGGCACCGGGTTCGTTCAAGGGCGTGGTGGTGTTGTTCATCGGCGACAAGGCCGATGAGGCAGCCGTGAAGGAAGCGGTGGCGCCGAGCGGCGCGACGTTCAAGTTCGCGCAGATGTAGGAATCACGAGGTTGGCGCGGATGCGCTGACTTTCCGCTCATTTTTCGCGTGCCTCCGGGGCGGGCTGTTGCTGCCCGGAGGCTGCCGCTTCAGCGTTGAGTCCAACGATCGCACCGCGACGCAGGCGTTTGTAGTACGTAGGTGCTTCCGTATTTGGGTTCCGCTCGCCTCCGCGGCGAGCGAGCCACTTTCTGTTTCGGCAGAAAGTGGCCAAAGACCATTGCGCC
>DZCM01000091.1 GCA_022730295.1 Rhodanobacter sp.
GGGCCGCGGCCGGAGCCGGCTTCGCCGCAGCCTTGGCGGGCGGCTTGCTTGCGATCTTGCGCGCCACGGGCTTGGCTTTTCCCGCCGGACGTTTCACTACCGGCCTGGATTTCGCAGCCGTTTTGACTGCGGGTTTGGTCGCGGCCTTGCGCACCGGCTTGCGAACGATCTTGGCGGCAGATTTGCGATTCCGGGTTGTAACCATTGCAGCTATCCTCTAGTAGTCGCCTCGCACGCTCGACCGAAGGTCGATTCGCGGATGCGGAATCCTCGCGACGGGATCTTTCCTCTCGCTACGGCGGCCGCTACAAACTGCGGCCGTCCACGTGCCGGATGGCCAGATCGGCGAGTTCGATCCCGGCAAGGCAGCGCACGTTCATCGCTGCCAGCTTCTGGCCGTCCTTTTCACCTTCGGCGAACGGCGCCACTCCGCAAACCGTACAGAAATGATGGGCGATCTCGTGTTTGTTGAACCTGTACGTACCGGGGTCGCTTGCGGGCGTTTGCAGATGGAAACTCGAGGCCGGCACGAACCACAGCAGAGCCCTTGGGCCGACAATGCGAACAGTTGCACTCAATGACGGCCCCAATCTCGCCGTCAACTTCGAAGGCAATACGCCCACAGTGGCAGCCACCCCGCCAAGTCCTCATGCACGCGCCACGAGTGTCCAGCACGCACTATTATCGCATGTTTGGCGCAACGGCGCTACGCTATCCCATTGATCCAGCGTCCGAACCCGCGCCCATGCGCAGTTTTACCGACAACCGGGGCGGCCATTGGCAGGCCGCGTTGATGGAAGCGTCCTTTGGCAACGCACTTGTGATTTTCAGCCAGATCGGCGCCGCAGGGGTTCTGTACAAGCCCCTCGACACGGCCAATGTCAGCGCGGCCGGACAGCTGCTGGCGGACGCCGATGAAGCCACCCTGCGCGGCCTTCTGGCCGAAGCCACGCCGTGGAACTGAGGCTGCGGAGGATCACGGCAAGCCATTGGATATAGCCGAAATGACCAGGCCAATTCCGGCGCTGAGCAGGACCAGAATCAGCAGTACCCGGTAGACAGTGCCCCAACCGCGCTGGCGAATGTGGTGAACGCCGAATCGGCTGACAGGCGATCGCCGCAGCGATCGCGCCGCCGGCAACGATGGCCGCGGTGCCGAGTGCCGCGAACGGCGCTGCCGGCACAGCCCGCGGATTCAGCACCGCAGGCCTGCGCGGGCCGACTCGCGAATGCCATCGACCACGGTCATGTCGAGCCCGACATTGTTGTGTTCGAGCACCCGCTCGGCGCGATAACTGGATCGCACCAAGGGGCCCGCCACGACTTCCAGGAAGCCTTTGGCCATTGCCAAGTCGCGGTACTGCTGGAATTGTTCCGGCGTGACAAAACGTTCCACTGCCAGGTGGTTCTGGGTGGGACGCATGTACTGGCCCATGGTTACCACGTCGACATCGGCGGCGCGAATGTCATCGAGCGCGCGCTCGATTTCCGCGTCCGTCTCGCCAAGTCCCAGCATCATGCTGGTCTTGACGATGGTCTTCGGCGAGTGGCGCTTGGCGAATTTCAGGATGTCCAGCGTCCGCCGATAGCCCGCGCGGGCATCGCGCACCGGGTGGGTCAATCTTTCGACCGTTTCGATGTTTTGCGCGTAAGTGGCCAACCCTGCGTCCAAAACTTTCGCAACATATTCGTGGCGCCCTGCGAAGTCCGGGGTCAGTGCTTCCACCGCGGTCTCCGGGGAGCGGTGGTGAATGGCGCGAATGCAGGCGGCGTAATGGCCAGCGCCGCCATCAGGCAAGTCGTCGCGATCCACGGAAGTCAGCACCACGTATTTGAGATCCATCAAGGCCACGGCATCGGCCACGTTGGCGGGTTCCATCGGGTCCAGCCAGCCCTGCGGATTGCCGGTCGACACCGAGCAAAACCTGCAGGCACGGGTGCATACCGAACCCATCAGCATCAAGGTCGCCGTGCCACGTCCCCAGCACTCGGCGATGTTCGGACACTTGGATTCCGCGCACACGGTCGACAACTTGTGTGTGCGCACGATGTCGCGGATTTCTTCGTACTTCGCACCGGCGGGCAGCTTCACGCGCAACCACGGCGGCTTGCGGGCGGCGTCGGGAACGCGATTCTGCGCGCTCGGGCGGATGCCGTCCTTGACCGCGCGCGTGCCTTGCGGGCTGGTGAACTTGGCGCCCGGAAGCGGACGCGGGTTATCGGCGGATTCGCTCATCGAATTTCCAGTGCACAGGATCCATGCACGCCTGCCCGGCGTGCCGCAGCCCCGCATTGTAACTGGCGAGGGCAAGGATCGACTGACCGCGGTCAGCGCGTCACGGCCCGAAGTGCGGGTTCGCCAGCGCCTGCAGGAAATGCGCGACCAGCCGCGGGTCCATGATGGCGGTGAACAAGATGCCGTAAGCCGCGCCCCAGGAATGCGCGCTGTGGTTCACGTGACCGCCACCGCGGTAATCCATGTAGATGGAATACGCGAGGAAGCCGACCGCATACAGGATTGCGGGCAGCGGGACCACGAACACGATGATCAGCGACCACGGCGAAATGAGGATGTATGCGAACAGCACCGCCGAGACCGCACCCGATGCGCCGAGGCTGCGGTAATTCGGATTGCTGCGGTTGGCGATGTAGGTAGGCAGGATCGACACCAAAAGCCCGCCGAGATAAAACCACAAGAATCCCAGGGGGCCGAGGTACTGCGCGTACAGGCTTTCCATCGCGCGCCCGAAGAAGAACAGCGTGATCATGTTGAACAGCAGGTGCTGGAAGTCCGCGTGCACCAGCCCGTAGCTCAATAACCGCCAATACTCGTGTTTGCGCTGGATCGCGGGCGGCCACAACAACAGCCGCTGCATCAGCTTGCCGTCCTTGAAAGCCATCCAGGAGACAATGCAGGTGACGATGATGATGGCGAAGGTCAGCATTGAATACATTGCAGACAGGTTCCTGATCGAAACGGCGGGCGCACGTTCAAGTACAAGGCACCATGTATAACCGTGTTATGGTGCTGAATGCTAGACTCGAAAGGCACACCCGCGGTAACCACGTCGCCGCGCCCCAACCCACGCATACGCAATTCAAGAGGATCTTCGCGATGATTTCCGTGTCAATGTCCCGCTACCGGGTTGCCATCGTGACCATGCTGGCGCTGGCCGGTGCCAGCCTCAGCCCTGTCGTGCATGCGGCCGCCGCGACCACCGTGACTTTCCAGGCAAACAACCCCTGGGCGCAGGAAGTGGCGACCCTCGACCACTACGACGCATCCCGCGATTACAGCGTGGCGGTGGCGGCGAACAAGACATTGGACATCAAGCTGTACACCCGCAACCCCAACGTGTTTTTCAAGATCGTCGACGCGACCCACGACGCGACGCTGGTCGATACGATGCAGACCGGCGCCACCGCTTGGTCCGCGCCGATCAAGGCCGCAGCAACGTTCATGATCCGCGTGTACGTTGATCCCGCTGCGCTGGAGCGCGGCGACTCGGCCAAATACGCGTTGCAGGTCGGGGTGTACGGGGCCGCCGACATGCGACCCGCCAGTACGGCGGTGACGTTCGAACCCGGCAACCCGTGGACCCAGCAGGTTGGCAGGATCGACTCAGGCGCCACGGCGCACGACTACACCGTCACCATCGCGGCTGGCAATACCTTGCAGGTAAACCTCGTCGCAAAGGACACCAACCTGCACTTCAAGGTGCTGGGCGCGGATCAGACGGTCCTGACTGATTCCGCCACGACCGCCGCAGCCACTAGTGCCGCGACCACGACAACGGGTGGCACCACATGGTCCACTCCGGTGACGGCGGCCGCGACCTACACGATCCGTGTTTATGCCGATCCCGCGTCGGTACCAACGGGTGCGGCGTTCGGCTACGCGCTGCAGATCGGGCAATATCCGACCAACCGCACGCAGCCCGCTCCAGGTGCCAGCACGGCCACGCCGGCAGCAGCATCGTCGGCAGCCCCCGCGCCACCCAATTCGGCCACGCACTGACCCACTTGCCCGCCGCCTCGCGAGACCGTGCCTTTCGGCACGCGCGCGCGGGCGAGCGCGTGCCTAATCTCGCGTTTTTTCGCCTGCCTGCTTGGGGAACCGACGATGCACAAACCTCTGCTCACCGCGGCGCTCGCCGCGGCCGGCTTGATCGCCGGCGCCACACCACCTTCCGCGCACGCTGCTGCCACTTCCAAGCACGCTGGTGCAGCGGCGCCGCAGGAGTTCAACCTGCCGGCATTTCCGGCCGATGCGCACGTCGCACAAACGACGGTCGTGGACGGCCACGCGCTGCGTTACAACGTCACGGTCGGCTGGCTGCCGGTACGCGACGACAAAGGCAAGACCATCGCACAGGTGGTGTACACCGCTTACACCGTGCCCGGCAAGAACCGTCCGGTGACCTTCGCGTTCAATGGCGGCCCCGGCGCGTCCTCGGTGTATCTGAACTTCGGCGCGATCGGCCCGAAGAAGCTCAACTTCGGCGTCGACGGCGATGCGCCGTCCGAGCACGCCACCTTGCACGACAATCCCAGCACCTGGCTCGGCTTCACCGATCTCGTCTTCATCGATCCGGTCGGCACCGGCTACAGTCGAGCGTTGGTGGATGACAAGCAGGCGACCAAGGATTTCTACTCCACCGACACCGACATCCATTACCTGTCGCGCATCATCTACGACTGGCTGGTCAAAAACGGCCGCATGGAATCACCCAAGTACGTCGTCGGCGAAAGCTACGGCGGCTTCCGCGGACCGCGCATCGCGTATTACCTGCAGACCCAATTGGGCGTCGGGATGAACGGCATGGTGCTGTTCTCGCCGTACCTCGATCCGATGGCGTGGAGCGACAAGTACGTCTCGCCAATGGCGTGGATGACCACCCTGCCCTCGATCGCCGCCGCGCACCTCGAGCGCGAAGGCAAGCTCAACGCAGCGAACATGGCGCCGATCATTGCCTACACCCGCGGTGCTTATGCCGAAGCGCTGATGAAGGGCCGCTCGGATCCCGCCGCCGAGGCCGCGATGATCAAGAAAGTGACCGAGCTGACTGGCCTGGATCCAGTGTTCGTGAAGAACTCAGGTGGCCGCCTCGACACCCAGGCTTATCTGCGCGAGGTGTATCGCTCCGAAGGCAAGCTCGGCAGCCGCTACGATTCCAACTACCTCGCCTGGGACCCGTTCCCCTACTCACCGCAGCAGCGCTCGGGCGACCCGATCCTCAACGCGATCATCGCGCCGACCACCACCGCAATGGTCAACTTCGTGACCCGGACCATCGGTTGGAAGTTCGATGGCCGATACAACGCACTCAGCTACAAGGTGAACCGCTTGTGGCACGAGGACGACGACGCCCGCGAAGGCTCGGTCACCCAGCTGCGCATGGCGGTCGCCAACGATCCACGCTTCCGCGTACTGATAGCGCACGGCTGGGACGACTTGTCGTGCCCGTTCATGGTGTCGGTGCTTGCCGTGGACCAGATGCCGGCGATGGGCGACCCGGCCCGCGTCGAAGTGAAGGAATATCCCGGCGGCCACATGTTCTATTCGCGCCCTGACAGCGACGCGTTGCTCGTGAAGGACGTACGCGCGATGTACGACAAACGATGATTGCGCCCGCGCAACCCGCAAGTGGCGGGTTGCGCGAGCAGGCCGCGCTCAGTGTGCCGGCCTGCGAAAGCGGTAAATGAACTGGCTGGTGTGACCGCGAATGGACTTGTCGAAGACCGGGACGGTCAGCGGATCGTTCGGATTCAGCAAGGCATCGCTGGAGCCATCGAACACGAAGCCCGCGGACTCGACTTCCATTTTCACCACCGCCGGGTCGATGCGGTGCAGCGTGTTGGTATCGCTCACACCGGAACCAGGCGGGGCCATGTGGTCGACGATCACGAACACGCCGCCCGGTTTCAGCGCCTCGAAGACCTGCCTGTCGAATGAATGCATGTCGACCGGGCCCATGAACGGGTCGTGGTAGTCGTGGTAGTTCTGCGCAGTGAATACGACGTCGACTTTGCGGGGCGCGCTCAGCATCGCCGCCGGCTCCTGCAGCAAACTGACGTTGGCGTAATGCGGGGTTTTCACCAGCTTCTTCCAGTTGGCAAGGCTCTTGGCCGCATACTTCATGGTTTCGTTCGGCCA
This sequence comes from Rhodanobacter sp., assembly GCA_022730295.1. GTDB lineage: Bacteria > Pseudomonadota > Gammaproteobacteria > Xanthomonadales > Rhodanobacteraceae > 66-474. The sequence goes on from DZCM01000091.1 coordinate 6,158, forward strand.
CACGGTGTAGACGTGCCCCTTCGGCCCCACGATCTGGCTGAAGACCCGCGTCCAGTAGCCGCGTCCGGGATCCAGTTCCACCACCGAGTCGCCGGGTTTGATCCCGGTGAATGCCATGACCGCAGCCATCTGGCGGCGCACATCATCCTGCTTGTCCGCGGCGCGCGCGGGGTCCGCGATGGCCTTGGTGATGTAAGCGGGAACGCTGGCAGCCTTGGCCGCGGGGGCGGACGCCTGCGCGGGTGTTCGCGCCGCCACGGCAACCGGCAGCAATAACGCTACGATGACGACAGTGGAAGACATGCGCATGGCGATCTCCTCGAATCCGGAGCGCCCATTGTGCTACCAAACTGCAGGGCGCGTCGCCTGACCGCGTCGTCGGCAGTGTGCCCGTATTGGTCATTGACGTGCTGCCGCGAGAGCTCAGGCCTTCAGACGCCAACCCGTGCGAAAGATCAACCACACCGCGCCAAGACAGAGCACCAGAAACAACAACGTGGCAGCAATGCTGATGCCGACGTTGACATCGGCGATGCCATAGAAACTCCAGCGGAATCCCGAGATCAGGTACACCACCGGGTTGAACAAGGTCACCCTCTGCCAGAACGGTGGCAGCATGTGGACGGAATAAAAACTGCCGCCAAGGAAGGTCAGCGGCGTGATGATCATCAGCGGCACCACTTGCAGCTTTTCGAAGTTGTCGGCCCAGATCCCGATAATGAAACCGAACAGGCTGAAGGCAACGGTCGTCATCAAAAGGAACAGGATCATCACCGCCGGGTGCGCGATCGAATAGTCGACGAACACCCGCGCGGTGGCGAGGATGATCAAGCCCACGACGATGGCCTTGGTCGCGGCGGCACCGACGTAGCCGGTAATGATTTCGAGATACGAAAGCGGCGCGGAATGGACCTCGTAGATGGTGCCGACGAACTTCGGGAAGTAGATGCCAAACGAGGCGTTCGACACACTCTGCATCAGCAAGGAAAGCATCACCAAGCCGGGAATAAGGAAGGCCGTGTAGCTGACGCCATCGATGCTGGTGATGCGCGCCCCGATCGCGCCGAACACCACGAAGTACAGGGTGGTCGAAATGACCGGCGAAAGGATGCTCTGCATCAGGGTGCGCCCGGTGCGCGCCATCTCGAAGCGGTAAATCGCACGGATGCCGTAGAGGTTCATGCGTCCTCCTTCACCAGCTGCACGAAAATCTGCTCGAGTGAATCCTGACGCGTGCTCAAATCCCGGAAGCCGATGCCTGCGGCAGCAAGGTCTTTCAGCAAAGCGGTAATCCCGGTGCGCTCGGCCTGGGTGTCGTAGGTGTAGGTGATCTCGTCGCCCCTGCCGTTCAAGTCCAGCCGGTATGCCGACAGCGCAGTTGGCAACGCGGCAACTGGTTCCTGCAATTGCAGGCGCAACTGTTTCTTCCCGAGTTTCTGCATCAGCGCGGTCTTGTCTTCGACCAGGATCAGTTCACCCTTGTTGATCACGCCGACCCGGTCGGCCATGTCTTCGGCTTCTTCGATGTAATGCGTGGTCAGGATGATGGTCACGCCCGACTCGCGCAGGCGCCGCACCATCGCCCACATGTCGCGGCGCAGCTCCACGTCAACGCCAGCGCTCGGCTCATCGAGGAACAGCACGTTCGGCTGGTGCGACAAAGCCTTGGCGATCATCACGCGCCGTTTCATGCCACCGGAAAGCATCAGGATCTTCGCGTTGCGCTTGTCCCACAACGACAGGTCCTTGAGCAATTGTTCGAGGTAGGCATCGTCCGGCGCCTTGCCGAACAACCCACGGCTGAAGCGCACCGTGTTCCACACTGTTTCAAAGGCATCGGTCTTGAGCTCCTGCGGCACCAGCCCGATGACGGCGCGGGTCTTGCGCCAGTCACGGACGATATCGTAACCATCGACGACAACCGTTCCGCAGCTCGGATTGACGATGCCGCAGATGATGCTGATCAGCGTCGTCTTGCCGGCGCCGTTGGGGCCCAGCAGCGCGAAGATTTCGCCGCGCCGCACGCTGAGGTCGACACCCTTCAGCGCCTGAAACCCGCCTGCGTAGGTTTTGTCGAGCCGGCTCACGACGATCACGGGATCGTCGTG
>DZCM01000021.1 GCA_022730295.1 Rhodanobacter sp.
CATGGCCTCGAACATGCGCGCCTTGCTCGCGCGCTCGGCGTCGCGGCTGCGGCACTGCCAACGGCGCCGGAGAGCCCTGCTTCGCTGTCGGCCATCCATGGCCTCGGTCGAAGCAAGCGGCGGCAATCTGCTTCGCTGGTGCGGCGCGCAGGATGCGCGCCCATGGGGCCCCTCGGATGCGGCGAGCGGATGAAGGAACGGCCCGCAGGGTGGCGCACAGGATGTGCGCCAGTTCGCCGCGGGTGCATGGATGCACCATCGGCGAACCCCGGAGTCCGCGCGCGTACCCGTAGTCCATGGATGGACGAAGGGCGCATCCGCGGGGTGGCCTTCTCTTTGGTGACTTTCTCTTGGCCACTCAAGAGAAAGTCACACGCCCGCCCGGGAGGCGGGCGGAAAAAGGCAGGGATGCCGACATACAAGTCAGTTGAGGCGAGCGGAACCCAAGCCGGGAATGCCGGGTGAGCGGAATCCACCCCGGGCATTTGGGGCTTGGGGCACGCGTTCACGAATCGCCAAGGGTCGACCCGAAGTGCGCCAGCGGCGATCGCGATCCTGCGCGCCATGCGATAATCGCTGGTTTGCGCCATCCTGGCGCCGGTACCGTGCGCCCATGCAGCAAATCCGCAACTTTTCCATTATCGCCCACATCGACCACGGCAAGTCCACGCTGGCCGACCGCATCATCCAGTTGTGCGGCGGCCTGACCGAGCGCGAAATGGAAGCGCAGGTACTGGATACCAACCCGATCGAACGTGAGCGCGGCATCACCATCAAGGCGCAGTCGGTATCGCTGCCGTATACCGCGCTTGACGGTACGGTGTACGAGTTGAATTTCATCGACACGCCGGGCCACGTCGATTTCAGTTATGAAGTCTCGCGCTCGCTGGCCGCGTGCGAAGGTGCCTTGCTGGTTGTCGATGCCGCGCAGGGTGTCGAGGCGCAGTCGGTGGCCAATTGCTACACCGCGGTCGAGATGGGGCTGGAAGTGGTGCCAGTGCTGAACAAGATCGACCTGCCGACCGCCGACATCCCGAAGGTGAAGGAAGAAATCGAAGCGGTCATCGGCATTCACGCCGACGACGCCGTTGCGATCAGCGCCAAGACCGGCGAGAACGTGCGCGACGTGCTGGAGGCGATCGTCGCCCGCATTCCGCCGCCCAAGCCGCGCGATACCGACAAGCTGCAAGCACTGATCATTGATTCCTGGTTCGACAATTACCTCGGCGTGGTCATGCTGGTGCGCGTGATGCAGGGCACGATCAAACCCGGCGACAAGCTGCAGGTGATGTCGACAGGGCGCGCCCATCAGGTCGACAACGTCGGCGTGTTCACGCCCAAGCGCAAGGAACTGACCAGGCTGGGCGCCGGCGAAGTGGGTTGGGTGAATGCCTCGATCAAGGACGTGCACGGCGCGCCGGTGGGCGACACGCTGACTTTGGCGAGTGATCCCGCGCCCAAACCGCTGCCCGGGTTCCAGCACATGCAGCCACGCGTGTTCGCGGGCTTGTTTCCGATCGCGTCGGATGATTACCCGGCCCTGCGCGAGGCGCTGGACAAGCTGCGCCTCAACGACGCCGCGCTGTTCTTCGAACCCGAGTCCTCGGAGGCCATGGGCTTCGGTTTTCGCTGCGGCTTCCTTGGCATGCTGCACATGGAGATCGTGCAGGAGCGCCTCGAGCGCGAATACGACCTCAACCTGATTTCGACCGCGCCGACCGTGGTGTATCAGGTGTTGCGCAGCGATGGATCAATTCTGGACCTGGATAACCCGGCCAAGCTGCCGCCCGCCAACGAAATTGCGGAAATCCGCGAGCCGATCATCATTGCCGATGTCCTGACGCCACCGGAATATGTCGGCAACATCATCACCTTGTGCGAGGAAAAGCGCGGCGTGCAGCGCTCGATCCAGTATCTCGCCAGCCAGGTGCGCGTAAGCTACGAGTTGCCGCTGGCCGAAGTGGTGCTGGATTTCTTCGACCGGCTGAAGTCGGTCAGTCGCGGTTATGCCTCGATGGACTATCACTTCGATCGCTTCGAGGCTGGTCCGTTCGTGCGCGTGGATGTGTTGATCAACGGCGATCGCGTGGATGCGTTGTCCTTGATCGTGCACCGCGCGCAGGCTGACCGCCGCGGTCGCGACCTGGTCGAGCGCATGCGTGATCTGATTCCGCGCCAGATGTTCGATGTGGCGATCCAGGCCGCGGTCGGCGCGCAGATCATTGCGCGCTCGACGGTGAAGGCGCTGCGCAAGAACGTGCTGGCCAAGTGCTATGGCGGCGACGTCTCGCGCAAGAAGAAACTGCTGGAGAAGCAGAAGGAAGGCAAGAAGCGCATGAAGCAGGTCGGCCGGGTCGAAATTCCGCAGGAAGCGTTCCTGGCCGTGCTGCGCACTGACAAGTGAGTGGCCCCCTCTTCCGGAGGAAGGGGGTCGAAACCGCCCGCAGGACGGTTTCGGGGGGATGCCAACCGGTATTGAAAGCATTCGGATTACTAAAGGCACTGGATGCCGGCCTGCGCCGGCATGACGATGATTCTGTAGCGGCGCCTTGCGCAGCCGAACGAAAAAGGAATACGCAGTGAAGAAAGACGCATGGGGTGTCGTGGTGCTGGTGGCGATCGTCGCCATCTGCATCTACATCTGGTTCCAGACTTCCGATTTTGCGCTCGCGTTGGTGTTGATCACGGCCGCGTTTTTCCTGGTCTGGCTGGGTGACAAGCTGCTGTTCGCGCGCCGCCGTATCGAGCACGCAGCCGCTGCCGGCGTCAAGCCGGACAAGCCGGTACTGGTGGACTACGCAGGCTCTTTCTTTCCGGTAATCCTGGCGGTGCTGGTGTTCCGCACCTTCCTGATCGAACCATTCCGGATTCCTTCCGGCTCGATGATGCCGACCTTGCTGGTCGGTGATTTCGTGCTGGTCAACAAGTTTGCCTACGGCCTGCGCCTGCCGGTCACCAACACCAAGATCCTCGACACCGGCGAGCCGCATCGCGGCGATATCGCCGTGTTCCGCTATCCGCTCGATCCGAAACAGGATTACATCAAGCGCATCGTCGGTGTGCCGGGCGACACCATCAAGGTCATCGGTCAGCGCGAATGCATCAGCGGTACCAGCACCGATATTGCCGATTGCGGCAACGAGGTTGTGCTCAGTCCGCGGGTCTTCGTCAATGGCAAGGAAGTGCCGCAGACCCTGACCGGTCCCTACCACGGGACCGACAAGGTCAGCGTCCGGATGGAAGAAACCATGTCGCCGATAGGCCTGTTCACTGAAGACTTGAGTGGGGTCAAGCACCAGGTCATGGTGCTCAGCAACCCGGGGATCGCGCCCACCGGCGAGTGTGCCGGTGGCACGCCGCTGCCGAACGGCTGCGAGTGGGTGATTCCGAAGGGCTACTACTTCGCGATGGGCGATAACCGCAACGACAGTGAAGACAGCCGTTTCTGGGGTTTCGTGCCTGAGCAGAACCTGGCCGGCAAGGCCTTCTTCATTTGGTTCAGTCTTGCGGATTGGCACCGAATTGGTACGGTCTTGCACTAAGATTCGGCAGCGGGGCTAAGATGCGCACGCCGGGGCGCGTGTCGTCGCGCCGGGTTCCGGCTGCACCTTCCATTGGACCAGTGAGGGGACGATTCCATGAAACGTCAATCGGGCATCAGCATGATCGGGTTCGTCATCGTCCTGATCGTTGCGGCATTTTTCGTCTACACAGCCATGAAGCTGGTGCCGGCGTACATGGATTATTTCAGTGTTTCCAAGGCGCTGAATACCGTGGCAACCCAGGCGCAATCGGCCGACATGAGCGGGGAGGAGCTGTTGCGCAAGCTCGATGTTCAGGAGCTTTCGCAGTACTTTGACGATGCGGATATCCGCAACGGCAACGTGCAGATCGTCAACGATCCGAAGCTCGGCAAGGTGATCAAGTTGAGCTACGACAAGAAGATTCCGTGGATCTACAACATCGATTTCCTGGTGCATTTCGACAAGTCGGTGCCCTTCAAGGTGCAGGCGCAGCAGTGACGTGAAGCTTGGTTATCGCTTTGCCGACGAAGCCCTGCTCGATCTCGCACTGACCCATCGCAGCGCCGGGCGGCCCAACAACGAGCGGCTGGAATTTCTGGGCGACGCGCTGGTCAACATGGTGGTGGCCGAGATGCTGTTCGATGCGCGGGCGCGGGCCGATGAAGGCGAGTTGTCGCGCTTGCGCGCGCAATTGGTGAGTGAGCCGGCATTGGCCGAACGCGCACGCGAGTTGCAACTCGGCGACGCCTTGCATCTCGGTCCGGGTGAACTCAAAAGCGGCGGGTTCCGGCGTGATTCGATCCTCGCCGATGCGTTCGAGGCGTTGGTCGCGGCGATTTTTCGCGATGGCGGCTTCGATGCCTGCCGCACCTGGTTGTATGCGATTTTTGCCGCGCCGCTGGCGGCAGCAGGGCCGCCGCAGAAGGACCCCAAGACGCGCCTGCAGGAATGGCTGCAAGGCCGCGGCCTGCCGCTGCCACATTACGAACTGGTGGCCGAAGCAGGCGAGGAGCACGCACGTCAGTTCGACATTGTGTGCGTGCTCGAACAGCCGTGCCAGGCGCGCTTTGCGGGCAGCGGCGGCAGCCGCCGTGCCGCCGAGCAGAAGGCGGCGGAAGCGGCGTTGGTTTCTTTGTGCGATCATCCATGATCGCCGCGTCGCAGTGCGTTCTCGCCGGCCGAAGCGTATCGCCTGCCGGATTCCAGAACGGCCATCCTTGGCCTGACTTTTCACAACAGCAACTTCGAGTGGAACACATGGCGAACCAGGCATTCCGCTGCGGCAGTGTCGCGATTGTTGGACGGCCGAACGTCGGCAAGTCCACGCTGTTGAACGCGTTGATCGATGCGCCCTTGTCGATCGTCACCCCGCGTGCGCACACCACGCGCCAGCGCATCCTCGGCATCGCCAATCCGGCTGGTGGGCAGATCCTGTATCTCGATACGCCGGGACTGCATCGCGAGGCGAAGCGTGCGATCAACCGCAGCCTCAACCGGGCCGTGCATGGCGCGATCGCCGACGCCGATGTGGCCGTGCAGGTGATCACCGCAGGGCAATGGGATGACGAGGATGCGGCGGTGTACGCGGCGCTCGTCGAGCGCGCGATCCCGCGCCTGCTGGTGGTGAACAAGGTGGATGAAGTCAAGGACAAGGCGCAGCTGCTGCCCTTCGTGGAGTCGCTGGCCGATGAACACAGCTGGGATCAGGTGTTTCTGGTCAGCGCGCGCCGCAAGCCGGGTCTCGCCGATATCGAGCGCGCCATTCTCGTGCGCCTGCCGGAGGGCGAGCCGGGTTACGACACCGAGGCATTCACGGATCGCAGCGAACGTTTCCTCGCAGCCGAGCGCGTGCGCGAGCAACTGATGCGCCAGCTGGGCGAAGAGCTTCCCTACGCAACGACTGTCGAAATCGAAAAGTTCGAGGATCGTCCCGACGGCATCACCGAAATCGCCGCCGTGGTGTGGGTTGAACGCGAAGGCCAGAAAGCGATCGTGATCGGTGCTGGTGGCCGCCGCGCGAAGTCGATCGGCACGGCCGCACGACGTGACATCGAAGCGTTGCTCGAGCGGCGGGTGTTTCTCAAACTTTGGGTGCGCGTGCGCGCGGGCTGGTCGGACGACGAGGGCGCATTGCGGCAGTTCGGGTATGAGTAAGTTGCGGCCCGTGGTTCCGTGACGCGTGCACATCGCCCAACAATCCGCTTTCGTCCTGCACTCCCGCGCGTGGCGCGAGACCAGCCTGTTGCTGGAAGTGTTCAGTCGCGACTATGGTCGCGTGGGGCTGGTCGCGCGCAGCGTGCGTGGTGCGCGCGCGCGCCTACCGCGTTCACTGTTGGAGCCGCTGCAGGCTTTGCGCGTGGACTGGGGTGGGCGCGGCGAGTTGCAGACCTTGGTGGCCGTCGAGCCTGATGGGCCGGCGGTGGCCCTGCGTGGCGACGCGCTGTTGTCCGCGCTGTACGTGAATGAATTGCTGGTGCGGCTGACCGCGCGCAACGATCCGCATCCGGGATTGTTCGAGCGTTATGCGGTGCTGCTGGACGAACTTGCGCGCACACCGGCGCTGGGTTGGAGCCTGCGCTGTTTCGAACGCGATTTGCTTGCTGCGATGGGTTACGCGCCGCAGCTGGCAGTTGAATCCAATACCGGCGAGCCGATCGATGCTGCGCGCGAGTACGAGTACCTGCCGGAACAGGGTCCGATTGCCGCGGAAACCCGCGCGATGGGCGTGCGCGTGCGCGGTTCGGCGTTGTTGGCGCTGGCTTCGGGCACGCCACCGGAAGCGGCCGACCAAACCGCACTGCGCCGCCTGATGCGTGCCTTGATCGGAGTTCATCTCGGCGACCGCGGCCTGCAGGCGTGGCGGGTACTTGCGGGCCCGCTTGCCGGGACGCATCGCTAAACCTCGGCCGCGAGACTGGCGTTCAAGGCAGTGCGCGTTGTGCTCAGTGCATCCAGGAAAGCCGCCAGCGCAGCCTGCGTTCGACCCGCGTCGGCGTCGCCTGCCAGTGCGCTGTGCAGCGCCGCGCTGGCGTGGCCGAGCGCGCGTGCGCCGCAAAAGCCGCAGGATGCGCGCAGGCGGTGCAGGGTGGGGCGCAACTGCCGTGGCGCGTCGCGGCAGCGTTCGACTTCCGCCAGCACCGCAGGGATTTCCTGTTCGATGAACAGCCGCCGCAGGCGAGCGACGGTTTGCGCGGATCCACAGGCCCGCAGCGCGTCATCATCATCGAGCGTGCTGTCGCTTGTACAACCATGGCGCCGCAACGCGTCGCGCACGGCCGCAACCGCAATGGGCTTGGGCAGGACCTCGGCGAATCCCGCGCGCAGCAACGCGTCGCGGGCTTCGTCGGGTTCTGCAGTGATGGCGATGGCAGGCGGCAGTGTGCTGGAACGGTTTGCCGACAACGCGGCCAGCACCGCGGCACCGGTCAAGCCTGGCATGTGGTGATCGAGCAGCAACAAGTGCCACGCCCCGGATTGCGCAAGCGCAAGGGCTGCGGGCCCATCGGCACAGGCGCCGACCTCGGCCCCGCAATTGCGCAGGGCCGCTACCAGAAACTCACGACTGACCGGATCGTCCTCGGCCAGCAGAACCCGAAACCGGCTGATATCCCCGTTCACATCCCCGTCCATATCCCTGGAGTCCGTCCGTTGGCGCCCGTTCTGGCACGGGCTGGCACAATCGGGGGCAAGTGATACTGGAAAAGGACGGGCGTGGCAAGCAAGCCGCCAGACAAACGATTGCGTATTCCACGCTGGCGGGCGTGTGTCGTGGCGGCGGGCCTGTGGCTGGCATGCGCGAGCGCACACGCGTCCATGCAGCTGCGGGTGGCCTCGCTGGCACTCCCGGGTGTCGCCCTGACCAACGTCCACGCCGTCGCCACGGCCTCGCCGGACGGGCGTCCGCAATTGCGCCTCGATGCCGGCAAGGTCACGGTGCCCGTGCTTGGCTGGCGCGGCGTTGGCTTGTCCCTGGTCGGCCAGCCGCAGCGGGACCCTGGTGGCGCGTGGCAATTCACCGGGCATGTCACCACCCGCGGTGCGCCGGGTGGTGCGCTTGCCAACGCGGACGTGACGATCCGCTACGATCCCGATGGCGCCACGCTCGAAGTGGATGCGGCGCAGGGCGCCAGCAGTTTGAACGCGCTGATGCCGGCCGACCAGTTCAGCCATGTGCAACTGAAATTGGGAGCGCTGCCCTTGGCTTGGTTGCGCGGCTTGTTCGCCGCGGCCTGGCCGGATGGACGCGTGACCGGTGGCACGGTCACCGGCACGGTGGCGCTGGATCTTGCCAGCGATGCCACCCGGGTGACGGGCCGCATCGACGTTGCCGGTGCCGTCCTCGACAGCAAGGCCGGCACCATCGCTGCGCAAGGCTTGGCTGCGCAAGGCAGTTTCCGGGTTGATCTGGGTGTGCCGGCTGCGAATTTCATGTTCGACGGCAGCCTGCGCGGCGGGCAGTTGTTGCTGGGTTCCCTGTACGCGCAGTTGCCTGCGCATCCGGCCAACCTGCATCTTGCGACCACGCTTGGGCCCAAGGGCATCCGCATCGGCTCCCTCGATTACAACGATCCGGATGCGCTGCGCGTGGCGGGCAGCATGGCCTTCGATCGCAAGGGCGGGCTGGACGCTTTGGCGCTGACGCAATTTGCGGCGACCTTGCCCGCGGCGTATGCGCGATACGGCACCACCCTGGTGCAGAACATGACTGGCCTGCAGCAACTGCAAACCGGCGGCAGCCTCGTCGGTTCCCTCGACATCGGCGCAAAGGGTTTCCAGTCGTTCGATCTGCACGCCACGGATTTTTCGCTGAGTGGCGACGGGCGCGGTGTGGCGGTGGCGGGCCTCAACGGCAGCGTCGACTGGAGCGCGGGTGCGTCGCGGCCGGCCACGAGCCTGCAATGGAATGCGCTGGCACTGGATCGACTGGAATTCGGCCCGGGCCGGCTGGCGTTGCAGGATATGAATGGCGCCTTGAGTTTGCGCGCACCGGTCACCACGGCCTTTTTCGGCGGCTCGTTCCAGTTGGCGCGGGTAGCGTGGCGACCGGATGCTGCCGCCGCGCAGCGCTTGTCAGCAGCGTTTTCGGTGACGGATGTCGATCTCGCGGCCTTGTGCAAGGCGCTGGGCTGGCCGGCCTTCCGGGGCAAGCTGGGTGGTGCGGTGCCGGACTTGAGTTATCGCGGCGATGAACTGGCGTTCTCGGGTGGCCTGTCGATGCATGTGTTTGACGGCTCGGTGAGCGTGACCGGGCTCAGCATCAAACATCCTCTCGGTGTCGCGCCGGAAGTGGCGGCGGACATCGACCTGCAGCAACTCGATCTTGGCCAACTCACCAACGTATTCGATTTTGGCCAGATTACGGGGCGCCTCGACGGCGACATTCACGGCCTCAAGTTGGTCAGCTGGAAGCCGACCGCGTTCACCGCGCGACTGAGTGCCGATGATGGCGGCAAGATCAGCCAGCACGCAATCCAGAGTCTCACCAGCGTCGGCGGCGGCGGCATCGCCGGTGGCCTGCAGGGCATGGCGCTGCGTCTGTTCAAGACTTTCCACTATTCGAAGATCGAACTCGGGTGCACGCTCGCCAACGGCGTCTGCGCGATGCGCGGCATCGTCCCCGACCCTGACCCGGACGCCAACGGTTACACCATCGTCGCGGGCAGCGGCTTGCCGCACATCACCGTGATCGGCCACGAGCCGTCGGTCGACTGGGCGACCCTGGTCGCCCGCCTGAAAGCGGCGACGCAGGGCCAGGGCCCCGTCGTCAAATAGGCGAGTTCGCGCGCCGCCACGAATTGCCGCACAATCACACCATGGCCCGACAAGGACACGACATGCGCAAATACTCCTTTCCGCTGATACTGGCCATGCTGCTGCTGGCCGGCTGCGTGACCATCAACGTGTATTTCCCGGCAGCCGCGGCGCAAAAAGCTGCCGAAAAGGTGATCAGCAACATCATGGGCCCGGATGCTGTACCGCCCGCGTCGGTGCCGCCTGCAGCGAGCGCGCAACCGGCGGCGTCTGGCGGTGATGCCGGGCACGGCGGCCGCGCTGATGAACCGCTCGCGCTGCGCTTGCTCGATGCCGTGGTGCCGGCTGCCTATGCCGGCGAGCCTGCCAACCTCGACATCCAGACGCCTGCCATTGCCGCCATCGAGGCCCGGATGGGCAACCGTTTCCGCTCGACGCTGAAAGCCCTGCTCGAATCCGGGGCGATCGGGTTCACCCACAACGGCGACGTCGCGATCCACGATGCGTCGAAGATTCCGCTGCCGCAAAGAGCGAGCGCGAACCAGGCGATCGCGGCCGAGAATGCAGATCGCGCCGAGTTGTACAAGCAGATCGGTATTGCGAACGGCCACCCGGAGTGGGCGCAGTCGATGCGCGAGACCTTCGCGAAGCGCTGGATCAGCCGTGCGCAGCATGCCGGTTATTACTACAAGGATGCTTCCGGCAACTGGCAGCGATGACGGATGGGGACGCCGAACGGCCGCATTCACAAGCCCCCCGCGTAGTGGCATGATCACGGCGTAGGCGAAGGAGGACGTATGCGCATCGGTCTCGTGATGGACTCGACCTGCGATTTGCCCCGCAAGTTCGTCGATGACAACAAGATCACCATCATGCCCATCACGATCAGCGTGGATGGACAAACTTTCGTTGATGTGCGCGATCCGGTGGCGACCGAAAACTACATCCGCAGCGGCATCGGCGCGCGCGGGCACGCCGCGGAAACCGATTCGCTTTCGGTCGATGCCATCCGCGACTTGTTCCTCGGACGCCTTATCCTCGATTTCGATGCGGTGTTCTGCCTCACCGTCAGTGCGTCCCGCAGCCCGATCTTCGCCAACGCCACGCAGGCGAGTTTCGCGATCCTGGGCACCTATCGTCCGATCCGCGAAGCGGCGGGCAATCATTCGCCATTTCTGATGCGGGTGATCGACACCAAAAGCCTGTTCGCGGGGCAGGGCGTCACCGTGGTGAAGGCGATCGACATGATCGCTGCGGATGCGAGCCCGGGCGACATCCGCGCCTCGCTTGGCGAATTGGCCGAGCACACCTGGGCCTATGCGCTGCCACGCGATTTGCATTACCTGCGCGCGCGTACCCGCAAGAAGGGCGACCGCAGCGTCAGTTTGCTCAGCGCAACCTTGGGCACCGCGCTGGACATCAAGCCGATCCTGCAATGCTATCGCGGCGAAACCAAACCGGTGGCGAAGGTGCGTGGCTTCGATCAAGGTGCGCAGGATTTGTTCGATCATGCCAGCGCCGCAGTGCGGCGTGGCCTGCTGGTGCCTGCCATGTGCGTCAGCTACGGCGGCGAGCTGTCGGAGCTCACGGCCTTGCCTGGGTATGCCGCGTTGAAGAGCGTCTGCGCCGAGGCGGGCGTGAAGTTGTACGAAAGTGCCATGAGCATTACCGGTATGGTCAACATGGGCGTCGGTGCCGTCACGCTCGGGTATGCTGCGGAATCCGACAGCGGCTTTTAGCCATTCGCGGGATTGCCGCCGCCGGGTCATTGCCAACGTTGCCGGGGCCAGCGCGCCCCGATCAGGGGAGTTCATGCCACGGATCAGTCGTCTTGCCGCCGGGATCGGCTTGTGCCTGTTTTGCCTCACGCCTGCATTCGCGCAGGATGCATCCTCGTCGCCAGAGAGTGCGCAGCAGCAGATCATGCGGCTGCATTGGGTCGAGGGTCCGGCCCAGGTGACGATCGGCTCGAATGCCACGTTCAACGTGCCCGATGGCTATCGCTTCCTCGGCCCGGCCGACACCATGAAATTCATGGAACTCACCCGCAACATCGCGTCTGCCGATGGCGGCACGGTGTTCGCGCCGGATGACTTCGCGTGGTGGGGCGAATTCGAATACGCCGACGTCGGCCACGTGGCGGACAACGAAAAGATCGATCCAGACAAGTTGCTCTCGAGCTTGCGCGACAACCAGGCCGAGGCCAACAAGCAACTGAGCGCACGCGGTTGGGCCACGCTCGAAGTCGTCGGCTGGCAGCAGGCGCCATTCTACGATCCGGAAACCCACGACCTGAGTTGGGCGGTGAACCTGCGCAACAGCGGCGGTAGCGAGGACATCAATTACAACACCCGCCTGTTGAGCCGCACCGGTTATACAGCGGCGACCCTGGTGGCGTCGCCGGACGGCTTGCAGCAGTCGATCACCCAGTTCAAGCAGGTCGTTGCGGGCTATCAATTCATCGACGACCAGACCTACTCGGCCTACAAAGCGGGCGACAAGGTAGCCAAGTATGGTCTCGCTGCGCTGATCACCGGTGGCGCTGTCGCAGTAGCGGCGAAAACCGGTTTGTGGAAAGTGATCGTCGGTGTACTCGCGGCGGGCTGGAAGTTCATCGCGGCTGGCGTGGTGGCCTTGTTCGCGGCGCTTGGGAAGTTCTTCAAGCGCATGGGCAGGCGGAGCTGACTGGCTCGATGATTTCGAGCGAACTGGAAATCGCGCTGTTGGTACTGGCGTTCTACGCATCAACCTGCGCCGTCCTTGTTTTTGCGAACGAGGGCGTGCTTGCCAGGGCGTCACAAGGGTTGCGGCTGCGGGTAGCCGACGACCGCATACGCATCGTCGGCCGTTCGCCGATCTGGCTGAACCCGTTCACCCCGATGTTTCCCGCGTTTCGTGTGCAGTGGGGAAACGCGGATGCAATCGCGGCGTCGCCGGGGTTGCCTTCGCCGGTAGCCGAGGCCATGCGTGCGAGCGAAGTGCTGACCCCTTACGTGTTCGCCGTATTCCTGTACGCGATCATCGGCATTCCGCTCGCGCTGCTGTGGGGTGGCGGCGTGCGTGCGCTACCGATTGTTGCGCTGGCGTATCTCGCTGCGGTGGTGATGCTGGTGCGGCTGTGGTTCCTGCGCGATGCGTTTTCACTCAGCAGGGGCAAGTTCGCACTGCTGGCGTTCGAGAGCCTGGTGTGCCTGCCATTCTCGGCAGGCGTGGTGCGCCGGCTATCGCTGCTGGTGCCCGTGCGCGAGGATCTCGCGTCGTTCACCGTCGATATGCGGGCCGTGGCAAGGGCGCGCGCACTCGCAACGTTGGTGGAACACTGTGATGAGATGGCCGGGTTCCACCCTGAATCATCCGCGGAACACACTCGCCTCATGCGCTATCGTGCGCGGTTGGCGTTGCTCACCGGGGCCTCGCCAGCCGGGACTGCAAGCGCCGACACCGCTGACCACCCAGGCGAAATCGAAAAAGTGGATGGCCGGAAATAATGACCCGCACCGACATTATCGTCGTCATCGTTTGCCTGTTCGCCGGCTACTTCCTGATGTCGTGGTTGATCGGACGGTTCAAGGGTGGCACCAAGCCCGGTTCTGAGTCCCCAGGTGGCAGGACTCCGCCGGAGTCCGGCCACTGGCAGGAGCGGCCGCGTCAGGCACCACCACCGCGTCCCGACGACGCCAAGCGTCCGTGGTACGAGGTGCTGCAGGTGCCGGCCTACGCCTCGCTGGACGATGTAAAGCAGGCCTATCGGCGGCGCATTGCCGAATACCATCCGGACAAGACCGGTGGCCTTGGTGACGACCTGCGCGCGCTAGCCGAGCAGAAGTCCAAGGAAATCAACGTGGCCTACGAAACCGCACTCAAGGCCTTCGACAAATAGCGCAGCGGTGTTTGTTGGGCTTGACGCGTCTGGCAAGATGCGCGGATGAAACGAACTGCAAATCCGCAACCCTTCGAAGCCGACATTGACGATCTCGCGCACGATGGCCGCGGCGTCGCGCGCGTCGAGGGCAAGACGGTGTTCGTGGCTGATGCCTTGCCCGGTGAGCGCGTCAAGGCGCAGCTTGTTCGCAGGCATCGCGATTTCGACGAAGCACAAGCCGGCGATATTCTCGTTGCGTCGCCCAACCGGGTGGTGCCGCGTTGCCCGCATTTCGGGGTGTGTGGCGGTTGCGTCTTGCAGCACCTGGCGCCGCCCGCGCAGATTGCGGCCAAGCAAAATGTCCTTGCGCAGAACTTCGCGCGGATCGGCCATGTCGAGCCGGTGCGTTGGTTGGAACCGCTGACCGCCAGTGTCTGGGGTTACCGCCGGCGCGCGCGATTGTCAGTCAAGCACGTTGCGAAGAAGGGCAAGACCCTGGTCGGATTTCGCGAACGTGACCCGCGTTTCGTCGCCGACCTTGCACATTGCGACGTGTTGGACCCGGCCTTGGGCGAGAAGCTGGACGTGCTCGGTGCGCTGTTGAATGCAATGGAGGGCGCGGCCTCGATTCCGCAGATCGAATTCTCGGCGGGCGATGCTGCGCGTGCGCTGGTGTTCCGGCATCTGCAGCCGTTGTCCGCGGCCGATCAGGACAAGCTGGCCGCGTTTGGCCGTGAGCACGGTTTCGCCATCCTGCTGCAACCTGGCGGCATCGACAGCGTGCATGCATTGTGGCCGGAATCCGTGGCGCTGTCCTACGCGCTGCCCGAACACGATTTGAGGCTCGCGTTCGCAGCCGTCGGTTTCGTGCAGGTCAACGCCAGCATCAACCAGAGGATGATCGACCACGCCTTGGCCTTGCTCGCACCCGGCCCCGGCGATCGCGTGCTCGACCTGTTTTGTGGCCTGGGCAATTTCAGCCTGCCGTTGGCACGGCGGGCGGGACGCGTGTGTGGCATCGAGGGCGACACCGGGCTGGTCGAGAGCGCCCGTGCCAATGCGGCGACAAACGGCATCGTCAATGCCGAGTTTCACGTCGGCGACCTCGCCGGCGATGTGCGTGGCAGCGCCTGGGCGCGCGCGGACTGGAACCTGATGCTGCTGGATCCGCCACGTAGCGGCGCCGGCGAACTGCTGAAGCAGTTGCCGGGCAAATCGGTGCAACGCGTGGTGTACGTGTCCTGCCACCCGGCTTCGCTGGCGCGCGATGCGGGCACGTTGGTGCGGCAGCACGGTTTCAAGCTACAGGCGGCCGGAGTGATGGACATGTTTCCGCACACCGGCCACGTCGAATCCATCACCTTGTTCGAGCGTGCCTGATGCCAATCGAAATTGAACGCAAGTTCCTGCCTGCCAGCGAGGCGTGGCGCAACGCGGTCACCCGCTCGACGCGCATCGTGCAGGGCTACCTGGCCGGTGCTGAAGCCTTGGCTGCCGGGCAGGCCAAGGCTGCGGTGCGGGTGCGTGTTGCCGGCGAGCACGCCTGGCTCACGGTGAAAGCCGCGGTGGCCGGCGCTGCGCGCGCCGAATTCGAGTATCCGCTGCCGCTCGCGGATGCGACCGCGATGTTGCAAACCTTGTGCGGCGACGTTGTCGCGAAGGTTCGCCACATCGTTCCGAGCAACGGCTTCGAATTCGAGATCGACGAATTTCTCGGCGATAATCGGGGATTGGTGGTGATTGAAATCGAGCTTGGCGAGGTCGCGCAGGCATTCCCGCGCCCGGCCTGGTTGGGCCGGGAAGTCACCGATGAGGTTCGCTACTACAACGTCAATCTCGCCCGGCACGCATACGTGCATTGGAGCGACACGGAGCGCAATGCATGTTGATCGCCGGTATCGAAGGGCATGAGCTGACCGCGAGCGACCGCGCGAATCTCGCCGCGCCGGAAGTCAGTGGCGTGATCCTGTTCACCCGCAACTACACCGGTCGCGCGCAGCTTGCCGCGCTGGTGGCGGGCATCCGTGAGTTGCGCGGCGAATCCTTCGTGATCTCGGCCGATCACGAGGGCGGCCCGGTGCAACGTTTTCGTGACGGGTTCACACGGCTGCCGCCGTTGGCGCGGATCGGCGAGTTGTATCGGCGTGACTGCAAGGCCGGCGTCGCGATGGCCGAAGCGCACGCCATCGTGATGGCCACTGAACTGCGTGCCTGCGATGTTGATCTCTCCTTTGCGCCAGTGGTCGATCTTGCTCGCGGCAACCGCGTGATCGGCGAGCGCGCGTTCGATGCCGATCCGCGGATCGTGGCCGAACTGGGCGCGGCCTACGTGCGCGGCATGCACCTCGCCGGCATGGCGGCGACGCTGAAGCATTACCCCGGACACGGTTCGATTCCTGAAGACACCCACCTCGAAAAGGCGATCGACTCGCGCCCGTTCGACGTGATTCGCGCTGCCGACCTGGTGCCCTTCACGGAAGGGTTTGCCGCGGGCGCCGAAGCGGTGATGGTCGCGCACGTTACCTATCCGGCGGTGGATCCGTTGGCGGCCGGCTATTCGAAAATATGGGTGGATTATTTGCGCAGTGAGCTGGGCTTTCGCGGCGTGGTGTTCAGTGACGATGTCGGCATGGCCGCGGCCGAGTCCGCAGGTGGCATCGGCGCGCGCGTACTCGCGCACCTCGATGCCGGTTGCGATTTGGTGCTGGTGTGCCAGCCGGCGATGGTCGCACCGGCCATCGCGTCCGTGCGCGGACGCAGGCCCTGCGATGCCGGCATGGTGGCTGCGCTGTGCGGTTCGGTCGCGCGCGACTGGACGAGCATCGAAGCGGATCCGCAGCACGCGCGCTACGTTGCGGCGCTCGGCGAATTGTCCAGGACCGCCAGCGAGGCGCACGCGTGAGCGAGGTTGCGCATCCGTTGGCGTCGGTGTTGCCGCAGGCGCGGCGGCTGTATGCGCGCCATGAGCTGGAAAATGCGATCACGCGGATGGGGCGCGAACTCACCGCCGCGCTGGGCGGCGAGCGCGCGCTGCTGCTGACGGTGATGAATGGCGGCATGTTTTTCGCGTCGGCGCTGGCGTTTGCCATCGACACTGATCTCGATTTCGACTATGCCCACGCGACCCGTTACGGCAATGCCACCGTTGGCCGTGAAGTGCGCTGGTTGCACCGGCCGACTGCGTCGATGCACGGCCGCAGCGTGATCCTTGCCGATGACATCCTCGACGAGGGCTACACCCTGGCGGCGTTGCGCGAGCATTGCCTGGCGGCTGGTGCCGGGCGGGTGTTGATCGCGGTGCTGTGCGACAAGCTTCACGACCGCAGGATGCCGGGCCTGAAGGCGGATTACGTCGGCGTGGAGCTGCCGGATCGCTACGTGTTCGGCTATGGCCTCGACTACTACGGCCAGGGCCGCAACCTGCCTGACATCTGGGCGCTGGATGCCGAGGAGGCCGCGCCATGAGCATTGACCTTGCCGTCATCGGCGGTACCGGGGTATACGCATTTCCAGGGTTGCAGCAAGCCGATCGGCGGACCGTGACGACGCGCTGGGGTGCGCCTTCGTCCGCCATCGTGACCGGCACCGTCGCCGGCGGCAGCGTCGCGTTCCTCGCGCGCCATGGCGAAGGACACACCATCGCACCACACCGCATCAACTATCGCGCCAACCTTGCCGCGTTGCATGAACTCGGTGCAAGGCGGGTAGTCGGGGTCAATGCGGTTGGCGGCATTCGCAACGACATGGGACCGCGGGTGCTCGCCGTGCCTGACCAGTTGATCGACTACACGTGGGGCCGCGCCTCAAGTTTTTGCGACGCGGAGGGCGAACCGGTACTGCATGCCGAATTCGGCGAGCCGTACAGCGCGACCTTGCGGCGCAGTCTGCTGGACGCAGCGCAACGCGCGGGCGTCGCGGTGGTCGCCGGCGGATGCTACGGTGCCACCCAGGGGCCGCGCCTGGAAACCCGCGCCGAGATCGAGCGCCTGCGGCGCGACGGTTGCGACCTCGTCGGCATGACCGGCATGCCCGAAGCCGCGCTGGCGCGCGAGCTGGACCTCGACTATGCCTGCCTTGCGGTGGTCGCCAATTGGGCGGCCGGTTGCGGCCCCGAGCCGGGCACGGCGATCAGCCTCGACGAAATCCACGCGCACCTGGCCGCGGCGACGGGGCAGGTGCCGCGGATCATCGCCGCGTTGTTGGACGGTTGAGTCGGGGCCCCATGGCGCCAACAGGCATTGGCCGCGTCCGCAATTTTTGCTTGCACTGCGGGGAGTCCAAGGCTGATACTCGCGGCGTGCGGCCAGGTCGCCGCATGTCCTGGATCGTTGCGAGAGGGGTTTCGAAATGGCAATCGGTATGGTCAAGTGGTTCAATGACGCCAAGGGCTTCGGCTTCATCACGCCCGATGGCGGCGGTGCGGACGTGTTCGTGCATTATTCGGCGATCAAGGCACAGGGCTTCCGCAGCCTCAAGGAAGGCCAGCGGGTCAGGTTCGATGTCGTCCAGGGCACCAAGGGCATGCAAGCGGCGGAAGTGGGTCCTGAAAGCGCCGAATCGGTAGCTTGAGGGTCGTCCACTCCGATCCGTCGCGCGGGCTCGGGTCCGCGTGAAGGGTCAGCGCGGCTCAGCCGCCTGCGGATCGGCCGGCTTCAAGTCGGCATGCTCCAGAAACCACAGCCCCGCGAACAACTTCGGGTCGATCGAGTAGCCTTTCGCGGCCATCGCGCGCAGCCACGTGCCGGCTTCGCCGCGCGGAATCTCGTGCACCACGATGTTTTCGGTTCCATCACCACCGCCGGGGCCGACCTTGCGCAGATCGAGTGCGTGCACGAAGTGCATCATCTCGGTGCTCATGCCGGCCGATGACGGCCCCGAGTGCAGCGGCAGGACGCGCGCGCAGTCGTAACCGGTTTCCTCGATCAACTCGCGGCGTGCGGCTGCGGCCACGCCGTCATCGTCGGTGTGGCCAGCATCGCCGATCAGTCCTGCAGGCATCTCGATCGTGAAGCGCTGGATCGGAACCCGGTACTGCTCGACGAACAGGATCCTGTCGCCGGGCGTCACCGCGACGATGATTGCCGCGCCCTCCGGGTTGTTGCGCTCCACGAATTCCCAGTGACCACGTTGGCGCAGGGTGAGCCAGCGGCCGGCGTACAGGGTTTCGACGGGTTCGCCGGAATGGGCGTGGATGCGTGGGTCGAGTTTCACGCTGGGTTGTCCATGGTCAGGATCTGATGCGCACGGTTGCGCGTGATCGGGCCGATCTTGAGGCGCTCGAACAACGTATCCAGCGCCGCTGCGTCGGGGGCTTGCCGCTGCAAGGCCTCGGGCGAACGCGGCACCGGCGCGTCCAGCGCGATGGTCGCCAGTTGCCGTGACATGCGTGCCTGCCCGGCGTGTGCATGCAACTTCGCCGCCAGCGACTTCGCGCCGCGTACGCGCAGGAATGGCACCTCGTCCACCCGCGCGAGCAGGGTCTCCAGGTTACCGAAATGGGCCAACAGCGCCGCCGCGCCCTTGGCGCCAATACCTGGCACGCCGGGGATGTTGTCGGTGGCGTCGCCGGTGATCGCGAGGTAGTCGATGACTTGTGTTGCCTCGACCCCGAGCCGCGCCGGCACGCCCGCTGCGCCCCAACGCTGGCCGCGGGCGTAATCCCATTGTTCGTCGCCGGCGCCGAGCAGTTGGCCAAAATCCTTGTCGGCCGAAACGATTACCGCACGGAACGCATGCGGCCGCATCGCCGCCTGCACGCTGCCGATCAGGTCGTCGGCTTCGTATGTGGCGTCGGCCAGCACGGCCAGGCCAAAGGTGGCAGCGAGCTCGCGACAATATTCGAACTGCCGCTTCAGTTCCGGCGGCGCGGGATCGCGATTGGCCTTGTAGGCAGGGTAGATGGCGTTGCGGAAGGAGCTGGTAAGCGCGATGTCGAAGGCGGCGACCGCGTGGCGCGCGTGGGTGCGCTCGATGAATTCGAGCAGGAAACGGGCGAAGCCGTGCACGGCGTTGACCGGATGGCCTTCCACGTCGAAAAATTCGTCCGGCATCGAATGCCAGGCACGAAACACATACATGCTGGCGTCGATCAGGTACAGCGTTTGCGGCGCTGCCGTCATCCCGCCCACGTCCCCAGGACGTCGTCGAGCGCCGGGCGATTACGCTCCGGCGGTTCGGTGCCGCGGCTGCCGATGTGGATGTAGGCGATCGCGCGCTCATCCGCGGCTAGTCCCAACAGATCTGCGGCAGCGCGGTCGTAGCACGACCAGCCGGTCAACCATTGCGCCGCGAAGCCTGCTGCCTGGGTTGCCAGCAGCAGGTTGAAGGCAAGGCAACCGGCCGACAGCAGTTGCTCCTGCGCGGGAACCTTCGGATTCGCGTCGTTGATCCGTGCCACCACCGCCACCACTACCGGCGAGTGGGCGAAGCGTTCGCGATCCTTGGTCAGCTTGGCTGCGGGCACGCCGGGATCGAGTCGCAGGTGCAGCTCGGCCAGCGCCTCGCCGTAACGGCGACCGGCATCACCGGAGAAGGCAAGCAACCGCCATGGCACCAGCTTGCCGTGGTCCGGCACGCGGATTGCGGTCGCCAGGATGTCGCGCAGTTGTTCCGCTGTCGGTCCCGGTGGCAGCAAGGCGGCGGCAGGCACGGAACGGCGGTCATGGAGGAGGCGCATGGCATTGTCGTCACGCATTGCACCAGTTTAGCAGCCGGTTGGAAGCGCTTTGCGTTACGATGCGTGGGACATCTACAGGAGTCCCACCATGCCGATCACCGTCGCCGCCTTGCGCGAATCCGCCGCCGGAGAACGCCGCGTCGCGGTAACGCCGGAGACGGCGAAGAAGTACGCGGCCAGGGGCCTGCGGGTATTGCTGGAACACGGCGCCGGTGAGCGCGCGGGGTTTCCTGATGGCGCGTACGCAGGCGTGGAATTTGGCGACGCCAACGCCGTCGCCGCGCAAGCGGATGTGCTGCTGTGCGTGCAGCCTCCGCAGGATGCCCAGGTGGCCGCGATGAAGGAGGGCGCGGCGCTGGTCGGATCCTTGCATCCGCACAACGCGGACGAACGTTTGTCGACGTACGCACAACGCAAGCTTGCTGCGTTCTCACTTGAATTGTTGCCGCGCACCACGCGCGCGCAGGCGATGGACGTGTTGTCCTCGCAGGCCGCGGTTGCGGGCTACCGCGCCATGTTGATCGCGGCCGAAGCGGCGCCAAAATTCTTCCCGATGCTGACCACCGCCGCCGGCACGCTGCGGCCATCCAGGGTGCTGGTGATCGGCGCGGGCGTCGCGGGCTTGCAGGCCATTGCCACCGCCCGCCGCCTGGGTGCGATGGTGGAGGGTTTCGACGTGCGCCCGGAAACCCGCGAACAGATCGAATCGCTGGGTGCGAAGTTTCTCGATCTTGGCGTCAACGCGGCGGGTAGTGGCGGTTACGCGCGCGAACTCACGGCCGAGGAACGCGCGGCGCAACAAGCGAAGCTCGCCGAGCACGTCAAGAGCGTGGACGTCATCGTCACGACCGCCGCGATCCCGGGCCGGCCGTCGCCGAAGATCATTCCACTGTCAATGGTTGACGGCATGAAGGCGGGTGCGTTGATTGTCGACCTCGCCGCCGAAGGCGGCGGCAACTGCGAGGCCACCCAACCCGGCGAGCGCGTGCTGCGCAATGGCGTAACGATCATCGGTCCGCTGAATCTGGCTTCAGGTGCGCCGCTGCACGCTTCGGAAATGTACGCCCGCAACCTCATGCACTTCAGCGAGCTCGTGATCACCGACGGCGCGTGGAAGCCGGACTTCGAAGACGAACTGGTCGCCAAAACCTGCATCGCGCACGAGGGTGAAGTGAGGTTCGCGAAAGCCTAGCTGACCAGGAGCGCCGCTGGGGGCGCTCGGGTTTCGCGAGCCGGGAGCTGTTTCGGTAGACCGCAGTGACCGGGGCACGCCGTGCGTGTGTTCAATGCCCGCTGCGCGCGGGCGGGCGCATCGGGATGGGCTGGTTCGAATGCTGGTTGGCCCACTGCATGCGCTGGGCAGGCGACATCCGCCGCCAACGTTCGCGCAAAGCCTGGCGCTGGGCTGGCGGAAGCGAGCGGAAGTGCTCGGAGGCAGCACGCACTTTTTCGCGCTCCTCGGGGCTTAGCTTGTGGAACGCGCGCGCGTTTTCGCGCAGCTGGCGGCGTTGTTCGGGCGTCATCTGTGCCCAACGCGAGAGGCGGTCGCTGATGATTTTCTGGCGCGCCGGCGGCAGGTTGGCCCATTGCGCCGCGTGTTCCGCGAGGCGGTGCTGGCGGGCCGGCTTCAGCCGCGCCCACTGGCCTTGCACGGGGGCGAGAAGTTGTTGCTGGGCCGGGTCGAGGTTCGACCACGCCAACGGTGGCATGGTCTTGCCCTGACGTGGCGGTGCTGCTTGTGCAACTGGCATCGACGCTGGTGGGTTCTGAGCGTGCGTTGACCACGGCAGGGCCAGCAGGCAGGCCGTAGTCAACACGACGGTAGCGAGGCGAGTGTTCATCGCGTGGGTCCTCCATTGGCTGCCGGTGCGCTGCCCTGTTGGGTGGCGAACCAACGGTAGAAGTCGAGGTTCTGCACCAAGTCGACCTGGGTGTTGTCGAGGTTGACGGCGGCCTCGGTGTCGCCCGTGGCGCTGGCGACGATCGGTGCCGAGGCCGCGGCAGTCGTGGCGGATGGGTGGATTGCGAAGGGGTGCAGGAATGCCAGTCCGATTGCCAGCGCGCAGCAGGCCATCGCACCCCCCACGAGTGGTGCCCACAACCACGACGCCATGCGCGCGGGTCCGGCGTTCAATGCCTTGCGCCGGGCCAGGCCGAGCCGCAGCGTGTGATAGGAATCGGCGTTCTCGCAGGCGCCCCTGAACAGCGCGCGGGTGCGCGATTCGACTTCGTGGTCACTTGGCAAGCTGTTGATCGTGTTGTCTGGCTTGATATTCATCGCCAGTCCTCCAATTGTGTTCGCAATGCATCCATGGCACGTGACAGGTGGGTTTTGACACTGCCTTCCGAACAACCCATGGCCTTGGCCGTATCGGCGACGTCCAGTCCTTCCAGCGTGCGCAGCATGAAGGCCTGTTGCTGCCGGCGCGGCAGCGCGCGGATCGCTTTCGACATGGCCGCGTGCGCTTGCCGCGAGGCCAGCGCACGGGCTGGGTCGGGGCCGAGGTCCGGCGCTTCCCATGCCGGCAGTTCCTCACCTTCGTCCGTGACTGCATGGCCAGTCCAGACCAGCACCCGATTGCGTACCGTGCGGCGGCGTTGCAGGTCGGTGATGCGCCGGCGCAGGATGCCAAAGAACAGCGGTGGCCATTCCTCGGCCGGTTTGTGGCTGTAGTGGCGTACCAGCCGTAGCATCGCATCCTGCACGGCGTCCAGTGCCTCATCGGGATCGCGCAGGGCGATTTCCGCGATCCGCCAGGCGCGCCGTTCCACCGACGCGAGAAAGGCTTCGATGGTCGCGCACACCGGCCTCGCGACATCTTGCGCCAGCACCACACTTGGCAGCTCGGCGACCGCCACGGCCGTCATGGCGATCCCGCTTTGGGCGATATGTTCAACATCCTCAGGTCTCATGCATCTGCACTCGATCTGGATAACGCAGCAACGCGCGCGGGGTTGACCGCCGCGGACGGGATCGCAATGCCGGTATGATGGCCACAATCGAAGGAGGGACGCATGGTTACCGGATTCCTTGCACTCTACATCTTCATGCTGGCCGCATTCACCGGCTACGAAATCATCAGTCGGGTTCCAGTCATCCTGCACACGCCGCTGATGTCGGGCTCCAACTTCGTGCACGGCATCGTGCTGGTGGGCGCGATGGTGGCGCTGGGGCATGCCCACACCCCGATCGAAAGCGCGATCGGCGTGGTCGCGGTACTGCTGGCCGCCGGCAACGTCGCGGGTGGCTACGTCGTCACCGAGCGGATGCTGGAGATGTTCAAGGCGTCCAAACCGGCGGCAGCGCCATCCACGGAGAAGAAGTGATGACGTTGCCCTCGTGGATGCCCACCTTCGTCGACGCGATCTATTTCATCGCCGCGGTCCTGTTCATCTGGGGCCTGAAGCGGATGAGTTCGCCGCGCACCGCGCGCAACGGCATCGTCTGGGCCGGCATCGGCATGGCTGCCGCGATTCTTGCGACCTTCCTGTTGCCGGGCATGCAAAACCTTGGCTGGATGGCCGGCGCGATCGTGGTCGGCGTGGGGTTGTCGTGGTGGGTCAGCAGGCGCGTTGCGATGACCGCGATGCCGCAGATGGTCGCCATCTTCAACGGCATGGGCGGCGGCGCCGCGGCGGCGATCGGCGCGGTCGAGCTGATCAAGTTCAATGCCGTCCTGATGGTTGCCGCATCCGTGGTGGTGCCGAACACCTCGCCGATCCAGACCGAGGCGTGGGCCTCGCCGGCGGTGCACGCGGCTCAAGCTGCGGTCTTGCACGCCGTCACGCAACTGACTCCGGTCGAACTGGTGCTGGCCTTCCTCGGCGTGCTGATCGGTGCGGTCTCGTTCACGGGTTCGCTGATCGCGTTCGCCAAGCTGCAGGGCTGGATGGACCGGCGTTTCGTGTTCCCGCTGCAGCGCTGGGTCAACCTCGCGATCTTTGTTGCGGCCGTGGCCTGCGGCGTGGTTGCCCTGATGGCCGGCATTGAATTGCACGCTTATGCGTGGGACTGGCTGATCGCGTTTTTCGTACTGTCACTGGTGTTCGGCGTGGCGATGACCTTGCCGATCGGTGGCGCCGACATGCCGGTCGTGATTTCGATGTACAACGCCTTCACCGGCCTCGCGGTGGCGTTCGAGGGCTTCGTGTTGCAGAACGAGGCCATGATCATCGCCGGCATGGTGGTGGGCGCGGCCGGTACCTTGCTGACGCAGTTGATGGCCAAGGCGATGAACCGTTCGCTCGGCAATGTGCTCTTCAGCAATTTCGGTGGCGGCGGCGGTGGCGAAGCGCAGGAAATCGCCGGAGCCTTGAAGCCGATCGATGCCAACGACGCCGCGGTAATGATGGCCTACGCCGAACGCGTGGCCATCGTGCCGGGCTATGGCATGGCGGTGGCACAGGCGCAGCACAAGATCTGGGAGTTCGCCAAGTTGCTGATGGCGCGTGGCGTGAAGGTGAAATTCGCGATCCATCCGGTGGCGGGGCGCATGCCCGGCCACATGAACGTGCTGCTGGCCGAAGCCGGCGTGCCGTATGACCTGATCGAGGACATGGACGACATCAACCCTGAGTTCCCCAACATCGACGTGGCGCTGGTGATCGGCGCCAACGACGTGGTGAACCCCGTCGCGCGCACCGACAAGGGCTCGCCGATCTACGGCATGCCGATCCTCGACGTGTCCAAGGCCAAGAACGTGATCGTGATCAAGCGTGGCCGCGGCAAGGGCTTTGCCGGCATCGAGAACGCGCTGTTCTACGCCGACAACACCCGCATGTTGTACGGCGACGGGCAAGCTGCAGCGGGCGAACTGGTCACCGGGTTGAAGACGCTGGACGCTTGAGCGGATCGGATCCGGCTTATCGTTCAGCTAGATGCGGCGCGACGAGCGGCGTGCGAGGCGCGTGGCCAGCAACGCCGCGATGATGGCAGCCACGGCATAAACCAGCACGGCCTTGGCGTCGAGGCCCAGTTCGGCGACCTGCAAGGTAAGGCCCACGCCGCCGGTGTGGAAGGCTGCGCCGAAGGAATATCCGGTGACAGCAGCAATGCGCGCGATCGCGACCAGGGACACCGCGTAGAACGCTGCGACCAGTACGGCCAGCGCCGCCACCGGACCTGCCAGCCGCGCGTACAGGCATCCGCATTGCCGCAAGATCCACGTGAGTGGCAAAGCCAGCAGCAGGATCAGCCAGCACGGCCTGATGCCCAGCAGCATCGAGGCAAAGGCGGCCACGGCACCCGCGGCGAGCGTGCACATCAGCCAGCCGAAGGCAGCGGTGATGGCGCCAGCCGCACGCGCGAGGATCGTGCCCGGCCGGCTGGCGGGACAAGCGGCGATCATGGAGTGGGCAGAGTCTTCCAAGCGGGCTCGATCAGGCAGCGTAGCGCTGGATGATAAACCAGCCGCCTGCAACGGCGCGATCCCGGGTTCCCGATGGGTCAAGCGCGCTCCAGTTATGTGAAGCACGCCACGATTGGAGTGCGCCACGCATCCGTTCAGTCGCGGATGGGTCGCGGTTGTGGATCGCCCGCGACTCGTTGCGCGATGCTGGATGAAGCGGAGCGGGCGGTCAGGTGCATCCGCTGCATCAGCGCGACGTAACGCGGATCACCCTGCAGGGTTGGGAACCACAAGCCGAGGAATGCCATGCCGATGTCGTGTTGCGCGTAGGCGCGCTCCAGCATGTCAAACGCACTGTCGCGATTCCCGAGCGCGACCTGGATCATCGCCAGCGTGGTCGGGGGCACGTAGCTCGTGCGGCTGCGCGCTTCGAGTTCTTCAAGGATGCGCACGGCACCCCCGCGCCGCCCGGAGCGTGCGTAGGCCACCGCCAAGCGCGACAGGGTTTGGCTGTTGCGGCCCGACAGCTCGGTCGCGCGTTCGAGTTCCCGCAGTCCGGTGGCCTGGTCACCGTTCGCGAATGTCATTTCACCGTGGAACAATAACGCCAGCCAGAAATCCGGTTCCAGTTTCAGAACTTCGTCCAGCCGTTGGCGTGCTTCCGTTGCAAATCCCCCGTCATCCACGAAGCGAGCGGCCAGCGCGTTGTAAGCCGGTGCCAGCGGATCGAGCGCGGCAGCAGCGTGCGCATACTTGATCGCCTCGCGGTGGCGGCCAAGGTTGTCGAGCAAGTGCGCCATCGCGTAATTGGCTTCCGGCAGGTTGGGATCGAGTGCGAGCGCGTGGCGCAGCGTCGCTTCGGCGGCGGGCCAGTTCCAGCCATACCAGAACTGGTCGAACCCCTTGGCGACATATGCCTGTGCCGATTGCGGGTTGGCCGCGAGTGCGCGTTCGATCGCGGCGTTCGCAAGCGGGATCTCCACGCGCGGATCGTGATCGGCAATGATCACCTGTGCACGGCGGACCATGGCGATGCCGGCCCACGCGCGTGCGCACTTGGGGTCGCGCCGCGTCGCTTCGCGGTAGGCGGCCAGCGCCTGCACCAGACGCTGCGGGTCTGGGCGATTGAACAGGTAGCGGCCGCGCAGGTCCGCGCGGTAAGCCTGGATGTCGTCGCCGTCGCAGGGGCTGTGGAAGCCTCGCGCGGCATACTTGTGTGACAGCGCCGCCGAAACCGCTTCGGCCAACGCATCTTGCGCCACGAATACCTGATCAGGCGTCGCGTCGAAGGTGCCTGCCCAGACCGTGCGGCCGTCGGGCATTGCCAGCAGACGGGCGTTGATGCGGATCGAATTGCCGCGCTGTTGCGTCGAACCGTCCACCACGAAATTGGCGCCGAGCATCTTGCCGTCGCGTACTGGGTCGGTGGGTTTGCCCGCATAAACCTGTACGGTCGCCAAAGACAAGACCCGCAAACTCGTTGCGTGGCTCAGGCGGGTGATGAGTGTGTCCGCCATGCCGAGCCCCAGCATCGGGTCGCGGTCGGCAGCAACCGCCGTATCGACCGGACGAAACGGCAGGATGGCCAGCGTCGATTGCGCGGCGGCCGTGGACGCCTGACTTGCCGTTCCCGATGAGTGAACCTCCAGCGCGCTGATGGCGGCCACGCCAAGGGCGACGGTGATGGCGGCGAGCGCGCCCCAACGGACTGCGCGCCTGGGAATATGCAGCCCGGTGGTGGACGCGGCGTTGCCTTGCGGCGATTGGGATGGCGCCTGGCCGTCGGCGGTGTGGGCGACGGTGGCCTCCAGTGCGGCAACGAATCGGTAGCCGCGCCCCGGCACGGTAACGATGTAGCGATGATCGCCCGCGGCGGTACCGAAGGCGTGACGCAGCGCCGAGATCGCCTGGGTCAGATTATTTTCTTCAACGACGCGCCGGGGCCACACCGCCGCCAGCAGTTCATCCTTGCCCACCACCCGATCGCGGTGCTCGATCAGGTGCAGGAGCACGTCCAGCGATTTGGCCGTCACCGGGATCGAGGTCCCGTCAGGCGCGCGCAGTTCCCGGCTGACGGCATCGATCCGATAGCCGGCAAAGCGATACGAGGTGCCCGGTGCGCTCATTCGTGTCCCGTTTCAGAAAGTCTCAGCTTTCTTCAGCGGATTTTGCAAGAGTATAGATCCGCCCGGGCGCACGCTGGCGTCGCGAGCGGCATGCCGCCGCCGCACTTTCGGGAGACCGCCGGGCTTGGGCAGCTGCCTGCGCATCGCCCCTCTCTCCCCCGGACATTCAGGAGGGTGCCATGAGGTACATCAAGTTGGTTGTTGCGTGTGCGTTGGTGTTTTGCCTGCAGGCTGCGGTGGCCGCGCCACTGTCGGTCAAGACGGTCATGAGCGGCCTTGACAACCCCCGTGGCCTGGCGCTTAGCCCGTGGGGCGTCCTATTCGTCGCCGAAGCGGGGAGCGGCGGTGCGGGCCCCTGCGTGACGATGCGTGGTCAACCACGCTGCTATGGGCCGAGTGGCGCGGTGTCCCGCCTGAGGTTCGGTCGTCAGGAACGCGTACTGGAAGGCCTGCCGTCGTACGCCGATCCGGCGTTCGCCGAAGTGACGGGACCGCACGACATCGGGTTCGACTGGTTCGGCAACGCTTTCGTGCTCATCGGGTACGGTGACAACCCGGCTCTGCGCAGCCAATTCGGCCCGCCCGGGGCGCAGTTCGGCACCTTGGTGAAGATCCGGCCGTTCTACCGGTGGCACAGCTGGCAGGTCGTGGCCGACCTTGCCGCCCACGAGGCAGCCGAGAATCCCACCGGTGGGGAGCTCAACAGCAATCCGTATGGTCTGCTGGTCCTCACTCCGGGCCAGAGTTTCATCGCCGATGCGGGAGCCAACGCGTTGCTTGAGGCGCGTTGGGACGGCAGCGTCAAGACGGTCGCAACCTTCAGGGCGCGCGGGATGGGTGATTCGACCGATGCCGTGCCGACGGCCGTGGTCCGCGGGCCTGACCGGGCCTACTACGTCAGCGAACTGACGGGCGCGCCCTTCGCCGACGGGTCCGCGCGCATCTATCGCGTGCAACCCGGATCGGCCCCGACCGTTTTCGCGGACGGATTCAAGACCATCATCGATCTCGATTTCGCCCGTGACGGTACGTTGTATGTGCTGCAGTACGCCACCGGGCCGGTGTTCTTCGGCGGCCCCGGCGAAATAATTCGCGTGGCCAGGGACGGAACCCGCGCTGTCATCGCGGGTGGTCTGGATCACCCGACCTCGTTGGTGGCCGCGCCGGGCGGCGTGATCTACGTGACCAACCACGGCAATTTGGTTGGAGGTGGTGAAGTGCTGCGGATCGTGCCGTAGGTACCGGCTGCCCATCACTGCCCATGCTGCGCCGCCATCGCGGCGGCGCAGCATCGCGTACGCAGCAGGCGGCAACCGCAGCAGCCACCGGCCAGCCGTTCGAACCCCTGACGAGCGGGCGTTGCCGGCTTGCCGGACCGGGTTCTGACCTCCATCAAAGAGGCGAGTCAGGTGGACTTGCTATTCTGTCTGGCACCTGCGGACGGCCGTCCGCAGCCCCTCTCTGTCCTCGAACAAGCCATGCCCGGATTCAGTGCTTCCAGCGAACCCTTCACCTTGCAGCGCGATTGTCACGCGGTGCACGTGCCGTATGGCGACGTGGTCAATCTGCCCGCGGGCCAGACCGGCTACATCACGCAATCACTGGGCGGCAGCTTCACGGTGTATGTCGAGGGCAGCCTGTTTCGCGTCGACGGCAAGGATGCGGACGCGCTGGGCAAGGCTCCGCCGGAGCCTCTGGTCGTGCCGGACGATGCCAACGACGAAGACGTTGAGCAAGTCGTGTGGGAGCAGTTGCGCACCGTGTTCGATCCCGAGATTCCCATCAACGTGGTGGATTTGGGGTTGGTCTACGACCTCAGCATGGAGCATCTGGATGACGGCAACCGCAAGGTATACGTCAAGCTCACCCTGACTGCACCCGGCTGCGGGATGGGCGACATCATGGTCGAGGACGCGCGCACCAAGCTGGAGATGATCCCGACCGTCAGCGAATCGCAAATCGACCTGGTATTCGACCCACCATGGAACCAGACCATGATGAGCGACGAGGCCAAGCTGCAGACTGGGATGATGTGACGCCCGGAGTGCAGGCCGGTTTGGAATTCAGCGCAGTGGCAGGCGGACGCAATCCGCGGGTACACCCGGGTTCCGTGCTGGAATCGCGTGGCGACGCGGCTTACCTACCGGTCGGCGTTGCGCGCGGGATCCCGTCGCGTCGTGAACCTGACCGGATGCTGAACGCGTTGCTGCACTGCGGCATGACGAAATCTTCACAAGTGATTATGTTGCGCGGGCTTCCGGTGTGAGGGCTCCGGCAAGCGATCCGTACCGCGTCGTTCGCAACGCGATGTGCAGGGGTTCAAGCAGGGCTTGACGGTTTCCGTAACCGCCGGGTGGGGAGTATGCATGGCGGATTTGCGTCGCGCGGTCGTGCGCTCGCAACGCGCGGCTGTGCATTCTTCCAACCTGCAGGAGTCTGTGATGCCAAGCAATCTCCGTGTAAAGGCCCTGGTCGTTGCCATGGGCTTGGCCGCCGGTACGGCGGCATTTGCTGCAACACCATCTTCGGTTCTCGCCAATACCGCCGCCGTCACCCGTGCCACCCAGATGCGCACCGGGGATTCGGTCACCGGCCCGATGGCGCTGACCAAGTCGATGCGCGTGACGATGTCGCTGAATCTGCGCAACAAGGCAGAGCTGGACGCGTTCGTCGCCAACCCGCAACACCCCAACCTGACCCACGCCCAGTTCATGGCCAAGTTCGGCCCCAGCCAGGCGCAGGTGAATCAGGTCAAGGCATTCATGCTCCAACAGGGGTTCCGCAACCTGAAGGTTTCGGCTGACAGCATATTGGTATCCGGTGAAGCGCCGGTGTCGACGGTGCAATCGGCCTTCCACACCAACATGGTGAACGTGCGCACCAAGCATGGTCGTATGGCGTTCGCCAACTCGACTGAAGCACGCATCCCCAACTCGCTGAAGGGCACAGTGCACGAGATCCTCGGCCTGCAGACCGTGCATCGCTTTCATGTATTGCCCCACACGCTGGCGACCGGCAGCGCCACCGGTCATAACCCGACTGAATTTGCCGCGATCTACAACGCCGGCAGCACCGCGACGGCGTCCACCATCAATGTGGGCATCATTACGTCGGGCAGCATGACCCATGTAAAGAGCGACTTCAGTTCGTTCCTCAGCCAGAACGGCTTCAGCAGCATCCCGATGAACGTCGTCACGGTCGATGGTGGTGGCACCAGCACCAGCGGCGATGGCGAATGGGATCTGGACAGTCAGGACATCGTTGGTGTGTCGGGCGGCGTCAAGGCGCTGTACCTGTACGACACGAACTCGCTGTCGACGCAGTCCCTGGTCGATGACTTCAGCAAGGCCGAGTCGGACAATGTCGTGCGCGTCGTGAACGTGTCCATCGGTGGTTGCGAAACCGGTACCGAGACCAACGGTGCCGCAACCGGTGACAATGTGTTCGAAGCCGCCGATGCGGAAGGCATGACGTTCTCGATTTCTTCGGGTGATTCGGGCGCCGACGAATGCAACAACGGTGGCATCATCCCCAGCTGGCCCGCCGACTCGCAGTATGTCGTAGCCGTGGGTGGTACCGAGCTGTACACCTCGGGCACCACTTGGGAAAGCGAGACCGTCTGGAACAACCTCAGCCAGAACGAAGGTGCCACTGGCGGCAGCCCCTCGACGTTCGAGGCGCAGCCCAGCTGGCAGAACGGGGTCGGCCAGAATTCCGGTAGCCAGTACCGCGGCGTGCCGGATGTTGCGTTCGATGCCAGCCCGGTTTCGGGTGCGACGGTCATCGTCGACGGCCAGCAGCAGCAGATCGGCGGCACCAGCCTTGCTTCGCCACTTTTCGTCGGCAT
>DZCM01000092.1 GCA_022730295.1 Rhodanobacter sp.
CCTGCGGCGTCTCGCTGGCCACGCCGAGCCTGCGCTCGAGCGCCAGCGCCACGCGTGCGATCGTGCCCTCATCGAACAGGCGCCCGATGAAGATGGTCACCTCATCGTAGCCACCGAGCTTGGCAACGGCGCTACCGGCACCGCAACAACTGGTGCCGATGGTGCATGCGGTGCAGCGCAACGTCGGCACACTCCCCGCGATGACCTTGGCCGATGCGGGCTATGCCAGTGAGGCCAACTTCATCGCATTGGAAGCGCTTGGCGCACCCGCGTGTGTATCGCTGGCGGGGCGCCACGGCCAAGTGCCGCCACTTCAGTGTGCACGGTCTGACCAAAGCCACCGGCGAATGGAACCTCGTGTGTCAGGCCGCCCACCTGTGCACAGCGGGTTTGCGTCCGGTTGACCGAGCTGTTATGCCCCTGCCTCTCAGAACGGTATGTCGTCGTCCTCGAAACCAGCGTGGTCCTGCGCTGGTGGCACAGCAGCCGGACGCGGTCCACCAGCGGCCGGGGCGCCCGCCGGATGCCCCTGCGTCTGGCGCGGACGAAATTCACCGCCACCCTCGCCACGGCCGCCACCTTCACCCTGCCCACCCAGCATCTGCATCTCGTTGGCGATGATGTCGGTGCTCCAGCGCTCGATGCCTTCCTTGTCGGTGTATTTGCTCGAACGAATCGAACCTTCGATATACACCTGCCGGCCCTTCTTCAGGTACTCGCCGGCGATCTCGGCAAGCCTGCCGAAGAATTTCACCCGGTGCCATTCAGTGCGTTCCTGGCTCTCGCCGGTCTGCTTGTCTTTCCAGCTTTCCGAGGTGGCAAGGCTGACCGAGCACAGCGCCGTGCCCGACGCGCTGTAACGGGTTTCCGGGTCCGCGCCCAGGTTTCCGATCAGGATGACCTTGTTTACGCCACGTGCCATATCGCGAACCCTCGAATTGAAAACGTTGAACCGGAGGATGCTAGCAGCATCGCGCGGCGTCTGCCGGGGGATTTCCCGGCACCGTGTAGGTGTTCGCCGTACCTGCACCGCCGACTTGTATAATCAGCGACTTGCCTTGCGCCGGATCAGCATGAATCGACTGTCTCCCGCACCCCACCCCGAACTGGCGAACGCCTTCACCGCCGCACGCGCACTCGCCAGCGAGGACATGCGCGCCGTCGATGGCATGATCCGCCAGCGCCTGCATTCGGACGTGGTGTTGATCAACGCGATCGGCGAGCACATCGTCGGCGGCGGCGGCAAGCGGCTGCGGCCCATGCTGCACGTGCTGGCGGCGCACGCGGCCGGTTACCGGGGCGCTGCGCATATCGAGTTGGCGGCGGTGATCGAGTTCATCCACACCGCCACCCTGCTGCACGACGACGTGGTGGACGAATCCGACCTGCGGCGTGGGCGCAAGACGGCCAACGCGGCCTGGGGCAATGCCGCCAGCGTGCTGGTCGGCGACTTCCTGTATTCGCGTGCGTTCCAGATGATGGTGGAACTGGACAGCATGCCGGTGATGCGGATCCTCGCCGACACCACCAACTCGATCGCCGAGGGCGAGGTGCTGCAGTTGCTCAACATCGGCAACGCCGAGACTACCGAAGCCGCGTACATGCGCGTGATCGAACGCAAAACCGCCGTGCTGTTCGCGGCCGCGACGCAGCTCGGCGGCGTGCTGGCTGGCCTGCCCGAGCCCCAGTGCCGCGCGCTGCGCCGCTACGGCATGGAGCTTGGCGCAGCATTCCAGATTGCCGACGATTTGCTGGATTACGTTTCCGATGCGGACACGCTGGGCAAGAACATCGGTGATGATCTTGCCGAGGGCAAGCCCACCCTGCCCTTGATCTACGCCATCCAGCGCTCCACGCCGATGCAGGCCGAGCTGCTGCGCAATGCGATCACCAGCCGGCGGCTCGCCGCGTTGGACGTGATCGTGGCTGCGATCCGCGATTCCGGCGCGCTGGAGCGCACCCGCGACCGCGCGCACGCGCATGCCGATGCGGCACAAGCGTCGCTGGCGGAACTGCCAGCGTCCGCATACCGCGACGCGCTGGCCGGGCTCGCGGATTACGCGGTCAATCGAGCATCCTGATTCTTCTTTGGCGCATGTGGTCCACCGCGCATCCCGGTTGCGGCTGCCGCCGCTACTACAAAAGCCTGATGCGCGGCGGAGTTTGCAGGAGCGCCGAAAGGCGCGGCCGCAGCATGCGACAACGCGATCACGGTGCTCCGTCGCGGCTGCCGGTTCGCGACCCCGCGAACGCCTCATCCAGCCACACATGCATCAACGCGAACGCGCGCTTCGCCACCGGCGGGTCATAAACGCAACCCGGCGGTGAGTGCGCCTGCGGTTCGGCAAAGCAATGCACCGCGCCACCGAAGGCCACGAACTGCCACGGCGCCGGGCTTTGCTGCATCTCTTGCAGGAACGCCGGTGCATCGGGCATGGTGCCGCGGTCATCGGCACCATTCATCACCAATACGCGGGCCTTGATGCGCTTCGCCAGCCCCGGGTCGTCGCTGCCGAGGCCACCGTGGAAGCTGACCACCGCGGCGACGTCGCTGCCGCTGCGCGCGAGATCCAGCACCGAAGTGCCGCCAAAACAAAACCCGATCGCGGCGAGTTTCGATGCGTCGATCGGCGCGGCGCGCTGCGCGGCCAGCGCCTGCAATTCCCCGAACGCCGCTACCACCCGCTTGCGCAGCAACGGCCGGTCGGCGAGCAAAGGCTTCACTGCCGCCTGCGCTTCGGTGTTGTTCTTGGGGCGCACCGAAGTGCCGTACATGTCGCCCAGGAAGATCACGTAATCCTTGCCTGCGATCTGTTCGGCAAACTTGATGTTGACCGGATTGACCCCGGTCCAATCCGGAATCATCAGCAGACCGGGGCGCGGCGCCTTGGTTGCGTCATCCCACACCAGCACCCCTTGCATGGCTATATCACCGGCCCGGTAAGCGACGGTCTGCGTGCGCATCGCGGCGTGGGCCGCACTCCAGGCCAGCAGGCCCAAAAGCAATACAAAGATCTTTTGCATGACTGATCCTCCCGAGCATTACCCCGCCGCGTGCGCACCCAGCACACGTTTCAACGGACTCAACGCGTCGACCGCACGCAGCCCCAGGCCGCGCAGTGCCAGTAGCGGCTCCGCCTGCCACGCGAAGACGCGCTCGACGGCATCGAATGCATGAGCGTCGATGGCACCAGCCGAGCGTCGCCGCCGCGCGTAGCGCGCCAACGCGTGCGGCGCGGCGATGTCGCCGCCCGCGTCACGCGCAGTACCGAGCACGGATGCGAGCTCGGCCACGTCGCGCAGCCCAAGGTTGGCGCCCTGCCCGGCCAGCGGATGCACCGTGTGTGCGGCGTCGCCCAGCAGCACGCAACGCTCGTCGGCAAAACGCTCGGCCACTTGCAGGCGCAACGGAAACGAGGCACGGGGCGTGGTGGCGGCGATCCGGCCGAGCCGGAAATCGGATGCGAACCCCACCGCCTCGCAAAACGCCGCGTCGTCCAGCGCCAGTACCGCGCGCGCGCGTTCGTCCGGCAGCGACCACACAATGGAGGAACGTCCGTCGGCGAGTGGCAGCAACGCCATCGGCCCCTCGCCCGTGAAGCGTTGCCACGCCGTACCCTCGTGCGGGCGCTCCGTCGCCACATGCGCGACCACCGCACGCTGGTGGTAATCGCGACCCCGCACTGCGATGCCGGCTTGCTCGCGCAAGCGCGAGCCGCCACCATCAGCGATAACCAACAGCGATGCCGATAGCGGTTCGGCCTCGGCCAGATCAAGCACCACGCGGCCGGCGCGGGCCTCGAAACCCCGCACTTCGGCTGGACAGACACGGCGCACGCCGGCAGCGTCCAGTGCGTTCCACAGCATCCACGCAACGAGCTTGTTCTCGACGATCCAGCCAAGTTGCGCGCGGCCCTCGCGCGTCGCTGCGAAATCGAGCTCGGCCCCGGATGCGGCATCCCACACGTACATGCGTCGATACGGCGACACCCGCGCCGCCTCGATGCTGCGCCACACGCCCAATTCGTCGAGCAGGCGTGCCGAGGAGGGCGCCAGCGCGATCACGCGCAAGTCTTCCGGATCGCCCGCGTTCCATGCCGCCGGTACGCGCGCCTCCAGCAGCGCGACCCTGAAGCCGCGCTTTGCCAGCGACAGCGCACCGGCCGCGCCGATCATGCCGCCGCCGGCCACGGCGATGTCGAGTGATGGCCTGCGCGCATTCACGGCCCGCGCTCCAACGCCGCCGCCGGTGGCGCGCCACGAAAACCCATGCCGTGCCGCGCCAGTACATGCCGCAGTGGCGGCACGGCGTCCATCGCCAGCATCGCCAGTGAACGCAGCGGCGCGAGCGCCGGTTGCGGCAGGCACGCCAGCGAGGCGAGGCCGTGGCTGAAAGCCAACACGCCATCGCGATCGGCGGCGCGGCGTGTCGCGTATTCGTTCATCACAGGCGCCGCACCGGGATCATCGGATGCGGCGATCAACTCCGCCAGCGTCAGCGCATCGCGCAAGCCAAGGTTGAACCCCTGCGCGCCGATCGGGTGCACGGTTTGCGCGGCGTTGCCGACCAGCACGGTGCGCTGCGCGGTCAATGCATCAGCCAGCACCCGGCGAATGCGATGCGGGAACCGTTTGCCCGGTCGCGACAACGCTCCCAACTTCCAGCCGAAACGTTGCTGGGCCAGCGCCATGAAGGCTGCGTCATCCATCGCCGCGACTTCCTCATGCCTGGCGGCGGCGATGGTCAGGACCAGTCCGCGCCGGCCGTTCGGCAGCGGCAACAGCGCCACGGGACCGTCATCGCTGAAGCGTTCGAATGCACACTCCGGGATGTCGCGGTCGACGGCGACCGTGCACACGAACAGGCTCTGCGCGTAAGCATGCGCCTGCGCCCCAATACCGGTGAGTTGGCGCACCAGTGAATCGCTGCCGTCGGCGCCGACCAACAACGTCGCGTCGAGCTCGCGTTCGCCGTTGCCGCTGGCGATGCGCGCACGCCAGCCGGAGTCCCTCGGTGCCAATGCAATGAGTTGCGCCGGAAGCAGCCGCTGCAGATTGCGGCATGCATCCAGCCGCTGTTGCAGCGCCGCGCCCAACACGCGGCCCGGCACCACCCGCCCCAGGGTGTCGACGCCGGCATCGACGGCGGACATCCGCACGCGTCCGAACTCTCCCGCGCGACTGACTTCCACGCGCCGAATCGTTCCGGCGAACGCTTCCAGCAGCGGCCACACGTGCAACGCCTGCAATGCATTGACCGAGGCCCGCGCCAGTGCCAGATTGCGATCGTCGTCTTCGCCATTCGCGATGACGGGTCGCGGCGCACCCGCTTCGACAAGCGTGGCCACACGCCCCGCAGCGTCAAGCGCCAGCGCGAGGCTGGTGCCGACGAGGCCACCACCGACAATCAGGGTTTCAGTGCTTTCCGGCATCGCAAGATGATAACCGGTTGCTGCCGATCAGCCCGTGTCGCTTGCGCGTTGCGGTAAGCTAGGCGAGCTCACACTAAGGACGATTGACATGCGCCAGCCCACCACCACCCGCAGCCCGCAATCGACATTCCTGACTCCCGGCACCCTGGTGCTGTGCGGGATGATCGCGGCCGCGGTGATCTGGCGTTTGCTGGTGCATTTCAGCGCTGGCGAGTTGCCGTGGAACTTCACGCCGGTCGAGGCCATGGCTTTGTTTGGCGGCGCCTACTTCGCCGATCGCAAGCTCGCGATCGCGGCACCGCTGCTGGCGTTGTTCGCGGCTGACTGCGTGATCGGCCTCTACGGCTGGATGATGCTGGTGGTGTATGGCTGCGTTGCCCTGACCGCGTTCGCCGGATTTGCGCTGCGCGGCCGCGTGCGCATCTTGAACACCGCGCTCGCAGCGATCGGCAGCGCGACGGGCTTTTACCTCGTCACCAACTTCTTCGTTTGGCTGGGCGGCACCATGTATCCGCACACCGGCGCCGGTTTGATGGCCTGCTATATCGCCGGCTGGCCGTTCTACCAGTACGGCAGCCTGCCCGGCACGCTGCTGTGGACCGCACTGCTGTTCGGTGGTTTCGCCTTGCTCGGCCGCCGCTGGGCGGTGCTGCGGCTGACCACCGCGCATTGATGCGCCGTGGGCACCCGGCTTTCGAAGATCTACACCAGGACCGGCGATGACGGCAGCACCGGCCTCGGCGACGGCTCGCGCACGTCCAAGGATTCCGCGCGGGTCGAAGCCTACGGCACGGTCGATGAGCTGAACTCCACGCTTGGTGTGGTGCTCGCCTGCGACAGTGTGCCCGACGACATCCGCGAGCTGCTGGTACACATCCAGCATGCGTTGTTCGATCTGGGCGGCGAGTTGTGCGTGCCCGGCATGGAAACAATCCATGCCGCTGACGTCACCGGTCTGGAACACACGCTCGACCACTACAACGCCGGCCTGCCGCGCCTGAAGGAATTCATCCTGCCCGGGGGTGGCGTGGCTGCGGCGCACTGCCACATTGCGCGTACGGTATGTCGCCGCGCCGAGCGCCGCGTTGTGACGCTGGCCCGCGAGGAACCCGTGCGGCCGGAGGTCGTGCATTACCTCAACCGGCTGTCGGACCTGCTGTTTGTACTCTGCCGCGTGCTGGCGCGCGCGCGCGGGCACGGCGAAGTGTTGTGGGATCACGTGAAGCGCAGGAAGCCGGCGGAGGGCTGACGCGATGAGCGTGCGCCTGTACACGCATCCCGCCTGCTTCGAACACGATCCTGGCGACGGCCATGCGGAATCGCCCGCGCGTTTGCGGGCGGTGCTGGATGCGCTCGATGCTCCGCGCTTCGCCGCGCTTGCAAGGGTCGCGGCAGCACACGCGACACGCGCTCAACTCGAACGCGTACACGACTCGGCATACGTCGATCACGTTTTCGCGTCGGCACCGGCCAGCGGATATGCCCGCCTCGACCCCGACACCGTGATGTCACCGGGTTCGCTGGACGCCGCGCTGCACGCCGCAGGCGCTGCCGCCGCCGCCACCGAAGCGGTACTGGCAGGCGCAACGCGCCGCGCGTTCTGTGCGGTGCGCCCACCCGGCCATCACGCCACGCGCAGCGAGGCCATGGGCTTTTGCCTGTTCAACAATGCCGCGGTCGCCGCCGCGCACGCACTCGAAGCACACGGCCTCGAACGCATCGCCATCGTCGACTTCGATGTGCACCACGGCAACGGCACGCAGGACATTTTCTGGAACAACCCGCGGGTGTTCTACGCATCCAGCCACCAGATTCCGCTGTACCCCGGCACCGGCGCGGCGGATGAACAAGGCTGCGGCAACATCGCCAACGCGCCGCTGCCGCCGGGGGCAGGTTCCGACGTATTTCGCACCGCATGGGATGACCACCTGCTGCCGCGACTCGATGCGTTTCGTCCGCAACTCGTGATCATTTCCGCGGGGTTCGACGCCGACGCCCGCGATCCGCTGGCGCAACTGCAAGTGCACGTCGACGACTACACCTGGATCACGCAGCGCCTGTGCGAACTTGCGGATCGCCACGCGGAAGGCCGCATCGTTTCCATGCTGGAAGGCGGCTACGACCTCGCCGCGCTGGCGGAAGGTACGGCCGCACACGTGGCCGTGCTGCTGGCCTGAGCGCGGCGGGCGCAGTCCTGCGCCCGGAATCGCTACAATGACCGTTTGCCTTGCAAACCGCGTCACGCGCGGCATCCGGACCGATGATGGACAAGAGTTTCGACCCCCGGCAGATCGAATCGAAGTGGTACGCCCAATGGGAGCAGGCGGGCGGATTCCAGCCCCCCGGCGCAGGGGAACCGTATTCGATCCTGCTGCCGCCGCCGAACGTCACCGGCACCCTGCACATGGGCCACGCGTTCCAGCAGACGATCATGGACGCGCTGATCCGCTATCACCGCATGCGTG